>NZ_JBIWHY010000010.1:93808-196270 GCF_044764345.1 Bacillus sp. NPDC094106
AAGGTAAAGAGCGATAAATGAGAAGAACCAGAATCATTGGCGTTGTCGGTATCGTTTTACTTATATATACATCAATTAAAAAACCGACAAAACCCCCCTTTTCTTAGGCGGGAGAGAGCATCTGGCCATGCATAGAAGCGGTCAGGGCCTTTTTCTGCCACATGCGAAGTAAAAATAGAAAGAGCAAATGAGTGTAGGTTACATTAATATCTTTATATAATTTATCCCGCATTAATGGGCAGTAATACTCCTACCTCAAAATTGGGCGAAAGCAAAGAAGTTAGGTGGGAGATAAGTGTGCTCAAAAGTATGTCGAATTTTGTATCCAAATTGTTTTTTTCATCTAGTAGTTTCCTTCTTTCTAAATGTCGAAAACTTTTTATGAATATTTGAAAGCGAGAATATAGGTTTTTGAGTATTTTTATTGTATCTTAAGAATTATCTAAATAATTATTTGTATCAAATAATTTCAAACAGTGATATAATTTAGAAGAGGGGTAAAAAACAGACAAAGTACAGTCATAGGGGTGGATTACATGGAACAATTAATGCGCAATTCGTTTCTTTTTTTATCAAAAAATAAAGCGCTAACAAAACTGGCTAAGAAGTATGGCTTACGCTTTGGTGCAGGCCGCTTTGTCGCAGGGGAGACAATCGATTTAGCAGCAGCTGCTATTAAGCAATTAAACAAGCAAGGTCTTTGTGTAACAATCGATTATTTAGGTGAGTTCGTTGATAATGAAGCAGAAGCAAATGAAATGGCAAGCCAATCGATTGAAGCAATTCGTGCAATTGGACGCGAAAACCTTGATTCACAGCTTTCTCTAAAAATGACTTCTATGGGGTTAGATATCTCAGATGATATCGTAATGAATAATATGCGTCGTATTTTAGAGGCTGCAAAAGAAAACAATGTATTTGTTACTATTGATATGGAAGACTATACACGCTGCGGAAAAACAATTGAGATCTTTAAGCAATTAAAATCTGAATACGATAATATCGGTACTGTAATCCAAGCTTACCTATATCGTACAGAAAAGGACATCGAAGATTTAAATGCATATAATCCTAATTTACGTCTTGTAAAAGGGGCTTATAAAGAACCTGAAGAAGTAGCGTTCCCAGATAAGAAAGATGTAGATGAAAATTATAAAAAAATTATTAAAATGCACTTATTAAATGGAAATTATACTGCAATTGCTTCACACGATGAAGCGATTATTGAATATACGAAGAAGCTTGCTGAAGAACATAATATTTCACGTGATCAGTTTGAATTCCAAATGTTATATGGTATTCGAACAGAACGTCAACTTGAGCTTGTGAAAGAAGGATACAAAATGCGGGTTTATGTGCCGTATGGAAATGACTGGTATGGCTATTTCATGCGTCGCCTAGCAGAGCGTCCAGCAAACGTTGCGTTCGTTTTAAAAGGAATGGTAAAAAAATAACCAAGGAGAAAAATACTCCTTGGTTATTTTAATTGCTGAAACGCGTAATTTGCCATCTTTTTCGCATCAGGATATAGCTGATTACGACTAGAAGAAAACACAACGTTAATAACGCGTTTACCATCCTTTTCATCAACAGTTACAACTGTATATTGTCCTAAAGCAGATAAACCGCTTTTACTTCCAATTGCATAGGGGTCAGCATAAAGCTCTTCGCGGCCATAGTTTGCAATTTTTGGAGCGCGCTGCGAAGTATGTAGTGTTGTATGTATTGTGTTCATATATTGTAGTGCAATCGGATATTTTAATGCTTCTTTTGCAATAATTGCGATGTCATAAGGGGAAACCTTATTGCCAAGTGCGTCAGCCCCGCTCGCATTTTTGAAAGTTGCATGTTTTGTCCCGAGTTCTTTCGCCCTTGCATTCATCATTTTTACAAACTTCTCTTTTGATCCTGCAATATGTTCTGCGATCGACTCAGCAATTGGATCGGCACTGATGATAAGCATCAGTTTTAATGCCTCGTCTCTTTTTAGTTTTTCACCAGCACGAAGTTTAATTTTCGCACTCTGACTTTCCGTTTTTATCGCATTTTCTGTGACAGTAATTTCTTCATCTTCTTTTACATTCTCTAGTAACAGAATGGTTGTCATCATTTTGGCTACACTTGCTGGATAAGAACGTTCTTCTTCCCGTTTTCCATACAAAACTTCCCCCGTATTTGCATCGATTGTAACACCATATTTTCCTGTGATATCAGGCTGATTACTTCTTACGTCTTTTTGTCTTTTTGTGTAAGAAAAGAAAATCATACTTGTAAATAGTGTAGCAATCATAACAATTATGATGATTGTTCGTTTCATTATGCAGTCCCTCTTTTGTTTGTCCTTATGTACAAATAAATTGGGCAGAAAAAGCAGCCCAATACTCATTATGCCACGTTCTCTGCCCAAAAATATAGAGGAAGTTCAAAAAGTCCGGTAAAGATCGCCGCCCGCATTTCTTCGTTACGTCGCCAGTCCGGTACTCATGTAGTTCCACCTACACTCCGTATCCTCCCGGCTTCCGCGCCTCGAACTGCTCGGCTCTCTTTATCCTCCTTTTTGAACAAGCACATATAGCGTTATTTTTCGCCCATGTTGTGCTTTTTGTATTGCTGGTTATTACCTTGGCGTCCTTTTTCAATCCCGCGATCTACTGGACCTGCATTTCCTGTTACACTTGCTGCACTAACACCTGCGTTTGAAGGGTCTTTCTTAAGTCTAGCCATATATATTCCTCCGTTTTTGTCAAATTCTAAAAAGGAAAAAGCGTATTTTATCAAGAAAATACACAATTATAGAGTACCCAAATAAAAGAAAATAATTTATTTCAGAAAATTTTATCAATAAATATATTGCGAAAATTTAAATAGTATCATATATTTATTAGTAGAGGCTCACTCATTGATTGCGACGTATGTCGAAAAATTGAATGAGCATTCATTCAAGAATAGGGGGAGAAATGGATGTTCCAAATTAAAAAGGCTGCTGTTCTCGGTTCTGGTGTAATGGGGTCAGGGATTGCGGCACATTTAGCCAATATCGGTATACCAACATTATTGCTTGATATTGTACCACCATCGCTTACAAAAGAAGAGGAAGCGAAGGGACTTACATTAGAACATAAAAGTGTGAGAAATCGTTTTAGTAGCGGGGCACTGCAAAAATTAGTAAAGCAAAAGCCAGCTCCTCTTACGGTGAAGGGCAACCTTGCATTAATTGAAGCGGGGAACTTAGAGGACGATCTTGAGCGCCTTGCAGATGTAGATTGGATTATTGAAGTTGTTGTTGAAAACTTAGATATTAAAAAGAAACTATTTGAAAAAGTAGATGCTGTTCGTAAACCCGGCTCTATTGTGAGCTCAAATACATCAGGTATTTCCGTTGAGAAAATGGCAGAAGGTCGTTCAGATGACTTCCAAAAACACTTCTTAGGAACGCACTTTTTTAACCCACCACGATATTTAAAACTTCTAGAGATTATACCGACAAAAGAAACAGATCCACAAGTGTTAAACTTCATGAAATTATTTGGCGAAGACGTGCTTGGAAAAGGCGTTGTTATCGCAAAAGATACACCAAACTTTATTGGAAACCGAATCGGTACGTACGGCTTACTTGTAACATTGCAAGAAATGATGAAACGCGGCTATAGCATTGGAGAAGTTGATTCTGTAACAGGTCCATTAATTGGCCGCCCAAAGAGCGCAACGTTCCGCACATTAGATGTCGTTGGCTTAGATACATTTGTTCACGTTGCGAACAATGTATATGAAAATGTACAGGAAGAAGAACGAGATGTATTTAAGGTACCTGCTTTCATGCATGAGATGTTAGATAAAAAATGGCTTGGAAGTAAAACGGGTCAAGGTTTCTTCTTAAAACAAGGAAAAGAAATTTTAGAATTAAATCCTGAAACGATGGAATACGAAGCACGGAAAAAATTAAAAGCAGCTTCCGTAGAGCTAAGCAAACAAGAAAAAGGATTAGCGAATAAGTTGAAAGCGCTTGTATACGCGAAAGATCGTGCAGGAGAGCTATTGTGGAACATTATTACACCAACTCTTCTATACGCAGCGAAGCTTCATAAAGAAATCGCAGATGATATTGTGGCGATTGACCAAGCGATGAAATGGGGATTCGGCTGGGAGCAAGGACCATTTGAAATCTGGGATGCAATTGGCGTAGAAAAATCCGTTCAAAAGATGGAAGAGGGCGGGCAAGTTGTTCCAGCATGGGTAAAAGACATGTTAGAGAAAGGATTTAGTTCCTTCTATAAACATGATAATGGTGAAAGCTATTACTACGATAACGGTGAATATAAACTTACCCGACGTAATAAAAAAGCGATTTCTCTTAAGCAGTTAAAAGAGAAGAATGGTGTGTTAAAGAAAAATAGTGGCGCAAGCTTAATCGATTTAGGCGATGGTATCCTTTGCTTAGAATTCCATTCAAAGAGTAATGCAATTGGCATGGATATTACGCAAATGATTAATTACGCGGTTGATGAAGTAGAAAAGAATTATAAAGGTCTTGTTATTGGTAACCAATCGAAAAACTTCTGCGTTGGGGCCAACCTTGCGATGATCTTAATGGAAGCGCAAGACGATAACTACTTTGAAATTGAGTGGGTCGTGAAAAATTTCCAAGATGCAATGATGAAAATTAAGTATTGTTCGAAGCCGGTCGTTGCAGCACCATATGGCATGACGCTTGGCGGTGGTACAGAGGTTTGCTTACCAGCAGCTAGCATTCAAGCCTCTAGCGAAACGTATATGGGATTAGTAGAAGTTGGTGTTGGTTTAATCCCTGGCGGTGGTGGTAACAAAGAACTATATATTAAGCACCTAAACAAAATGGCAAACGGTGTGGAGTTTGATCTGCAAAAGATTGCGAATAAAGTGTTTGAGACAGTAGCGATGGCAAAAGTTTCAACATCTGCACAAGAAGCAGTTTCTCATAACTTCTTAGGCGATAAAGATGGTATTAGTGTGAATGGCGATCACTTACTATATGATGCAAAACAAAAAGCACTTGTTTTATATGAAGCAGGCTATAAAGCGCCAATCCGTAGAAAGATTCCAGTTGTCGGTGAAACAGGATATGCAACGCTCGCCCTTGGAGCAGAAGCAATGCATTTATCTGGTTATATTTCTGAATATGACTTACACATTGCGAAAAAACTTGCATATGTCATCGCTGGCGGAAAAGTACCGTACGGAACAGAAGTTGATGAGCAGTATTTATTAGATGTAGAACGTGAAGCATTTATTAGCTTAGTAAGTGAGATGAAGTCACAAGCAAGAATGCAGCACATGCTTGTAAAAGGAAAGCCATTACGTAACTAATAACGAGGGGAGATATCGTTCATGAGAGAAGCTGTCATTGTTGCGGGAGCAAGAACACCGGTTGGGAAAGCGAAGAGAGGTTCATTAAAAACAGTTCGTCCAGATGATTTAGGGGCATTAGTAGTAAAAGAAACGTTAAAGCGTGCAAATAACTATGAAGGACCAATTGATGATTTAATTTTCGGTTGTGCGATGCCAGAAGCGGAACAAGGTTTAAATATGGCACGTAATATCGGCGGATTAGCAGGACTTTCTTATGATGTTCCGGCTATTACAATTAACCGTTACTGTTCTTCAGGATTACAAAGTATCGCTTATGGAGCAGAACGCATTATGCTTGGTCACTCTGAGGCGGTATTATCTGGCGGAGCGGAATCTATGAGTTTAGTTCCAATGATGGGGCATGTTGTTCGTCCAAATAGCCGCCTTGTAGAAGCGGCTCCAGAATATTATATGGGCATGGGACACACAGCGGAGCAAGTTGCTATGAAATATGGAATTTCCCGTGAGGAGCAAGATGCATTTGCGGTAAGAAGTCATCAGCGTGCAGCAACAGCATTAGCAGAAGGGAAATTTGAAGACGAAACAGTACCTGTTGATGTAACGCTTCGTACTGTTTCTGCAAATAACAAATTACAAGAAGAAACAATTGTCTTCTCACAAGATGAAGGAGTAAGAGCTGATACGACATTAGATGCCCTTGGAAAATTACGCCCTGCATTTAATGTTCGCGGTTCTGTAACTGCTGGTAACTCTTCGCAAATGAGTGATGGTGCAGCATCCGTACTGCTAATGGATCGTGAAAAAGCAGTGAGCGATGGCATGAAGCCGCTTGCGAAATTCCGCTCATTTGCAGTAGCTGGTGTACCGCCAGAAGTAATGGGAATCGGCCCAATTGCAGCGATTCCAAAAGCGTTAAAATTAGCGGGATTAGAACTATCTGATATCGGCTTATTTGAACTAAATGAAGCATTTGCATCTCAATCGATCCAAGTTATTCGTGAGCTTGGCTTAGATGAAGAAAACGTAAATGTAAACGGTGGTGCAATCGCACTTGGACATCCACTTGGCTGTACAGGAGCAAAATTAACATTATCTCTTATCCATGAGATGAAACGACGCAATGAACAGTTCGGTATTGTAACAATGTGTATCGGCGGCGGAATGGGAGCTGCTGGAGTATTCGAGTTACTATAAAAGGTGGAAGCTGCTCGCTTAGAGTGTGAGGGGGATGGAGCTTCTGACGTAGAGGCGACCTTTGCCTCGCAGGAAGAAGCGAAGCCACCGAACATTCTAGCCGCTGGAACTAGATTAAATAAAAGGTGGAAGCGGCTCGTCCAGAACAAGAGGACGTTGGAGGCCCTGATGAAGAGGCGTTCTTTGCCTTGCAGGAAGGGGCGAAACGGCCGACTGTTCTAGCCGCTGGAACTAGATTACAAAAAAGTAGAATCAACTAAAGGCTATAAAAAATAAAGGGAGAGCCAGCTTCTTTCAAAATGAGAGAAGCGGCCTATGAAAATATGAAGGAGGAAATTTTCATGGAAAAAATAGTGGGAAATGCAATTAAAGGCGGTAGTTTTTTAATCGATGAGATCACAATGGATCAAGTATTTACACCAGAGGATTACAGCGATGAGCATAAAATGATTGCGAAAACAACAGAGGACTTTATCGTAAATGAAGTTCTCCCAGAGCTTGAATATTTAGAGCAGCATGAGTTTGATCGTTCTGTTCGCTTATTAAAAGAAGCTGGAGAGCTTGGATTATTAGGTGCTGATGTACCAGAAGAGTACGGCGGAATTGGTCTTGATAAAGTTAGCTCAGCGTTAATTGCAGAGAAATTCTCTCGCGCTGGCGGCTTCGCGATTACACATGGTGCTCACGTTGGAATCGGATCGTTACCAATCGTATTATTTGGTAACGAAGAGCAAAAGCAAAAATATTTACCAGCGTTAGCAACAGGTGAAAAATTAGCTGCATACGCATTAACTGAGCCAGGTTCTGGATCTGATGCATTAGGTGCAAAAACAACGGCTCGCTTAAATGCGGAAGGTACACACTACGTATTAAATGGTGAAAAACAATGGATTACAAACTCTGCTTTCGCTGACGTATTTGTTGTATATGCAAAAATAGATGGCGAGCACTTCTCGGCATTTATCGTAGAGAAAGAATACCCAGGCGTATCAACAAGCCCAGAAGAAAAGAAAATGGGTATTAAATGTTCTTCTACTCGTACGTTAATTTTAGAAGATGCATTAGTACCGAAAGAAAATGTACTTGGTGAAATTGGTAAGGGTCATGTTATTGCCTTTAATATTTTAAATATCGGCCGTTATAAATTAGGCGTTGGTACAGTTGGTTCTTCTAAACGTGCATTAGAAATTTCAGCACAATATGCAAATCAACGTCAACAATTTAAGCAACCAATCGCTCGTTTCCCATTAATTCAAGAAAAACTTGCAAATATGGCAGCGAAAATCTATGCAGCTGAAAGCTCTGTATATCGTACAGTAGGTTTATTTGAAAGCCGCATGAGCACATTATCCGAAGAAGAAGTAAAAGACGGAAAAGCTGTAGCCGCTTCTATTGCTGAATATGCAATTGAGTGCTCTTTAAATAAAGTATTCGGTTCTGAAGTATTAGATTACGTAGTAGATGAAGGCGTTCAAATCCATGGTGGTTACGGATTTATGGCAGAGTATGAGATTGAAAGAATGTACCGCGATTCTCGTATTAACCGTATTTTCGAAGGAACAAACGAAATTAACCGTTTAATCGTACCAGGTACGTTCTTACGTAAAGCAATGAAAGGTGAATTACCACTTCTGCAAAAAGCACAAAAATTACAAGAAGAGTTAATGATGATGATGCCAGAAGAAGTGGGCGATGAGCCATTAGCGCTTCAAAAATATTTAGTAGGTAACGCGAAGAAAATTGGCTTAATGGTAGCTGGATTAGCTGCTCAAAAATACGGTAAAGCATTAGACAAAGAACAAGAAGTTCTTGTTAACATTGCGGATATCGTAAGCAACTTATACGCAATGGAATCAGCTGTTCTTCGTACAGAAAAAGCAATCAAAGCAACTGGCCTTGAAAAGAATAAACAAAAAGTGTTATACACTGAAGTATTCTGCCAAGAAGCATTCAACCAAATTGAAGCAGATGCAAAAGAAACAATTATCGCAGTTGAAAACGGTGATATGCTGCGCATGATGTTATCAGCGCTTCGCAAATTCACTCGTCACACGCCGCTTAATGTAATTCCGAAGAAACGTGAAATTGCTGCGAAGATTTTAGAAGAAGAGCGTTATACAGTTTAATAGATAAGGAGAAACCAGTAGTCATATTTGGCTACTGGTTTTTGATGAGAAAAAGGGCGCTAATAATTTAGGGCCCTTTTCGTTAATGTTAAGTCCTCAATTGAAAAGTTGAGAAAAGCTATTATTTTGCAGGCTTTAGAAACGTATATATCGCTAATAAGAAGCTAAACAAAATAAAGACTTGAGCATCTTGACTAGGACCCGGATCATAACTTTTTTGAATTTCTGTAAGGAATTCATGTGTTTTCATTTTACTATCTCCTTTTTTAATAGTGAGTTGCAATGAGAAATATCATTTAGTTCATTTGCTGTAATAGAAAATTGAAGACGAGCCCTTTATTAATTATGATTAATAGATGATGTGTAATATTCTGATGAGATGAGGTATTCGGAATTTTCTTATTATATAATTATGATATATTAATTAAATTTCAAAAACAATGGATTTTTCATAATATGTAAATTAATGTAAGGGAAAATAGATAGTATTTCAGAAAAGAAAAGTTAATAGGATGTAAAGCGAATGGGGGTTAGCGTCATGAGTGAAGCAGTATTAGATACGTATAACAAAGAAATTAAATATCTTATACCGTCATTTCTCGTGCATACAATCCAAAAACAAATAGATACTAAATGGTGAATGAACAAAGAAAGGAAGGTTTTTATTATGCCAAACTTAACAGAACTGGAACTTGAAAATTTACGCCATCTTATTGGGGGGCATACGACAGTTGCAAATAAATTAGATCAGTATGCGCAGCAGTGTACAGATCCTCAATTAAAACAAATGCTACAGCAAGATGCGCAAGCTGCAAGAAATACAAAACAACAATTAATGTCCTTTTTAGGCTAGGAGGGTATCGATTATGAACGAAAAAGATATGGTGAACGATTATTTAGCGGAATTAAATGCTAGTTTGACTAGTTATGCGAATTACATAGCGGAGTCGAATAATGAACAGTTACATCAAACGTTGATTCACATTCGCAATCAAGATGAACTAAGACAGCGTAATGTATATCAATATGCGTTACAAAAAGGACATTATAAGCCAGCTGCTCCTGCAAATCCAGCGGTTGTTCAGCAATTGAAAAGTCAATTAAGTGCACAATAATACACAAAAAAGCGAGTGAATCTTCATCTGATATTCACTCGCTTTTTTGTGTATTTATATATGTCAATAAATGATTGTAAGATGTTTTTTTAGTTGTAACAAATATGACGAAACATAGTAGAGGATGTCACAAAATAGACATAAACTTTGTTCGATATTTCACAAACTATCCATGGTTTCTACAGTGTAAATCTCTATAATGAAAAGTGTAAATAACAAAATAAACAGATTACATAATCAATTAGGGGAGATTGTTATGAATAGAAACACAAGAAAAATCGCTATTATTGGTACAGGGTTAGTTGGATCAAGTTGTGCGTATTCAATTGTGAATCAAGGCATCTGTGAAGAATTGGTATTAGTTGATATAAATCATGAACGTGCAGTTGGCGAAGCGATGGACCTATCGCACTGCATTAACTTTACAAATACAAGAACAAAAGTATATGCAGGAACTTATGAAGACTGCAAAGATATGGACATTGTGATTATTACAGCAGGTCCAGCACCAAAACCGGGACAAAGTCGCTTGGATACTTTAGGAGCAAGTGCAAAGATTATGGAAAGTGTGGTAGGGGGTGTAATAGGAAGCGGATTTGATGGCATCTTCTTAATCGCATCCAATCCAGTCGATATTATTACGTATCAAGTTTGGGAATTGTCTGGTTTACCAAGAAATCGTGTGCTTGGTACAGGTACATCATTAGATTCTTCACGCCTAAGAACAATTTTATCTGAAATGCTTGAAGTTGATCCTCGTAGCATTCATGGTTATTCATTAGGAGAGCATGGTGATTCTCAAATGGTTGCTTGGTCTCATGTTACAGTCGGTGGAAAACCAATCTTGCAAATTTTAGAAGAGCAAAAAGAACGTTTTGGTGAAATTGATTTAGATGAAATTGTTGAGAAAACTGCGAAAGCTGGTTGGGAAATTTATAAACGTAAAGGAACTACTTATTACGGTATTGGGAACTCATTAGCTTATATTGCACAATCAATCTTTAATGATGATCATCGCGTAATTGCTGTTTCAGCAATTTTAGATGGTGAATATGGCGAATATGATATTTGCACAGGTGTACCATGCATTATTACAAGAGATGGTGTGAAAGAAGTTGTAGAACTAAACTTAACAGAATCCGAAGAAAGCCGATTTGCAAAATCTAATGATATTTTACGTGATTACATGAAAACAATCGGTTATTAAAATAGGAGAAGGTGAAACAGATGAAGGAATATATTATGTCTCGTGTATTCAAAGGTTCTGCCGGAATTGCACAAGGTATTTTCGTATCCCTTGGAATTGGTTTACTTATCGAAAATATAGGAAGAATTGTTGATATTCCAATGTTAATTACAATTGGAGTTGTAGCAAAATCACTTATGGCACCAGCAATTGGAGCAGGGATTGCCTTTATGCTTGGGGCAAACGGACTTGTTATTTTCTCAGCAATGGTTGCAGGAGCGATTGGAGCGGGATCCATTTCAATCACTGAAGCCGGTTTAATCATTAAAACTGGTGAGCCAATCGGTGCGTTAATAACAGCGACTTTAGCGGTTTATATTGGTAAACGATTAAGCGGAAAAACTGCTTTAGACATGATGCTCGTTCCATTTGCGGCAATACTAGGATCAGGCATAGTTGGTATTTGGTTAGCTCAAAATATTAGCCCTGTTTTAAATACAGTTGGAGCGTTTATTAAAGATAGCTCAGCTGGTAGCCCATTTATTGCTTCTATCGTACTTTCAGTTGTTTGGGGACTATTACTTATTTCTCCAGCATCATCAGCTGCTCTAGCAATTGCGCTTAGTCTAGACGGTGTTGCAGGCGGTGCTGCACTTGCAGGATGTGTAGCTCAATTTATCGGATTCGCTGTTATCTCTGCGAAAGAAAATAACTTAGGTGGTATTTTAGCACAGGCGCTTTGTACTCCAAAAGTACAGTTGCCGAACATTACTAAAAATCCAATGATTCTCGTCCCAACTGTCGTCGCTAGTGCCATTGTGGGCCCTGTATCTGCACTTCTCTTCCACTTGGAAGCAGGTAAAGAAATCGCAGGTCTTGGGTTAAGTTCTCTTATTGCACCAATTAATTTAATTTCCAGCCAAGGATTAAGTGTTGTCCCAGCGTTGGTCATCACTTATATCGTAATCCCAGTAGCTGTTTCTTATATACTTTACATGGTACTAAGAAAAGCAGGTCGTATCCATGCCGGTGATATGACTGTACCACAATCTTAATGTAATACATTGAAAATCTCCTTTATATAGATAAAAGCAGACTGAAGAAGCCACAGTCTGCTTTTTTTGTTATAGTTTATAAGTTTGTCTTGCAGGAATTGTAACAGTGTCTTTTTGGTTCACTAGCAGTAGTTGTACACCGAAGTACAGAGTACTTGCAACTGCCATACCAGAAACCGCATCTAAGAAGGCGTGTTGTTTTGTAAATAACGTAGATAGAATAATGAGTGTACCAAAGAAAGTAAGAATCAAATATTCCCATATGTGTTGTTCTCTTCGCTTATAAGCAACTAACATAATTACGAATGTTGTAAGAACATGGATGCTAGGAAAACAGTTTACAGGTTGATCAATACTATAAATATAGCGAACTAATTCAGAGAATACATCTGTTCCTACAACTGTTGGACGCGGTACAGTAGTTTGCCAAAAGTAGTAAATAGAAAAACAAGCAAGCTTCCCAAGAATTACGCTGCTTAGTGCTACGTAATATTGCTTGCGATCTGTAAAACAGTAATAAATGAGTGCGCCGTATAGGTATGGAAACCAAAGTAAATACGGAATAATAAATGCCTTCACAAACGGAATCCAATTATCAACTATTGTTGTAACATCAACGGCATGAACGCCAGATTTATTCAGTACATCGTAAAGGGGGCTTACAAGTACGAGTAGAAGTATATAACTTAATGGAAGAAAAGATGAAAGCTTAGATTTTTTCATAATGATCTCCTATGTTTTAGTAATGTAAGCAAATTCAATTGATTATAATATAGAAAATCAAAATGGACTATCGATTTTACTTACATTTTTTTGAATCAACCTTACATTTTTGTCACTTGACTTTGGAAATGGGGGAGATTAGATATGGGACGTTCGTTTCGTTTTTGTGTTTTTATTTTTTTATGCATTTAAATAAACGTTTGTTTAAGACATATGTTCTATAGAGTTTGAATCGAGAGAGAAAAAATTTATATATTTTTTTACGCACTATTTATACAGAAATGGCGGAAAATAAGGAAAATTTGCAGGATAAAAGAAAATTGTGACGAAATAAGTTAAAGTTTGGAGAATAATCGTTTGAAATAATAAAACGTTTTCTATATGATAAAGGTAAAGGTTAGTAAAAAAGTAGGTGAATTTATGACAGTAACATTTTATTCATACCCAAAGTGTGGCACATGCCAAAAAGCAAAAAAATGGTTCGAGGCAAACGATGTAGCATATGAGATGATTCATATTGTTGAAAATCCACCGTCAAAAGAAGATTTACGTAATTTACATGTAAAAAGTGAATTGCCATTAAAAAAATTCTTTAATACAAGTGGAATGCGTTACCGCGAGCTTGGCTTAAAAGATAAGTTAAAGGATGCAAGTGAAGACGAAATGTTTGAACTTTTAGCATCTGATGGCATGTTGATTAAACGTCCAATCGTAACAGATGGAACGAATGTAACACTTGGTTTTAACGAAGAGCAGTTTGAAAGTGTGTGGAAAAAGTACCAATAAGGTATTTTTACATAATTAATACATTCACTGGAGGTACAGTCATGAGCATTCCAAATCATTTACGTTACTCTGAAGAACACGAATGGGTAAAAACTGAAGGCAACGAGGTTGTTATCGGTATTACTCATTTTGCACAAAGTGAGTTAGGCGACATCGTATTCGTTGAACTTCCTGAAGTAGGTGCAACACTTAAAGCTGACGAGCCATTCGGAAGCGTAGAATCTGTTAAAACAGTTTCTGAATTATACGCTCCTGTAAGTGGTAAAGTTGTAGCAGTAAACGAAGAATTAAGTGACCAACCAGAACTTGTTAACGAATCTCCATACGAAGGTGCATGGATGGTTAAAATTGAACTTTCTGATGCAAGTGAAGTTGAAAAGTTATTAACTGCAGAACAATACGCAGAAATGACAAACCAAGACTAATTTTAGTTAAATCAAAAAGGACAGCCTATGTGCTGTCCTTTTTATTTTGTATTACGAATGCTTATGTGTCAGAAGCTCCATCCCTCTCACATTCTGAACGAACCGCTTCCACGTTTCTTTGGTTAGAATGTTCGGTTGCTTCGCTTCTTCCTGCGAGGCAAAAAGCGCCTCTACGTCAGAAGCTCCATCCTCCTCACATTCTGAACAAACCGCTTCCACTTTTCTTTGCAAAAATAAACAGGAAACAACATGAAAATATCGAATATACTATATACTAAAGTAAGGTTATTTTTATAGTATATGGTGATCGGGTGATGACATATGATTTATGTAGAAAAAGTCATTATTGTAGAAGGTAAATCAGATAGAAGAAAGATTGAATCTATTATTCGAGAACCGGTGGAAATTGTTTGCACAAATGGTACAATTGGTTTGTCGAAAATGGATGAGCTCATTGATCAGTTTTTTGATAAAGAAGTATATGTGCTAGTGGATGCTGATGATGCAGGGGAAAAGTTAAGAAAACAATTTCGTAAAGAATTTCCGCAGGCTGAGCATATTTATATTGATCGTTCGTATCGTGAAGTGGCGACTGCGCCAACTTCTCATTTAGCGAACGTACTATGGGGAGCTGACATTGACGTTTATACAGAATATTTACGGTAAGGAATGATAGAAGTGATTGACTGGACAGGTGCTGAAGCTACAGATCTAATAGCAAACCAAGAAAAAACAGTGTTATATGTATATACACCAATGTGTGGAACATGCCAATTAGCAAAGAAGATGTTAACAGTTGTAGAAGCAGCAATATCTGACTTGAAAATTGGGATGTTAGATTTAAACTATGCTCCGCATTTAGCTAGGGAATATGAAATAGAAAGTGTACCGTGTTTACTTGTATTTGAAAATGGGACACTGACGAAGAAAATATATGCATTTCATTCGGTTGAATATTTATATAATGAATTACAATAGGCGGCAAAGTTTTTGCCGCCTCGACATATTTCTTGGGAAATATGCTCTAAAGGCAGCAGTGATACGTTATTTGTCGAGAGAAAGCAACAGGATTGCTCTTTAGCAAGGTGGAATGGTATTAGTAGAAAGTGATATGAAGGATGTGATTAGAATGGGGTTATATTCGTTGCTTCAATCATTTGTAACTTATGCCAATAATCAATATCATTTAGAGCCGCTTCTAAGACAAGGAGAAAAAACAATTAATATCCGTTTGGGAGATGAGTGTTATTCACTTCAAATTTCAAGAGAGTATATACAAGTTTTGAAGGAAACAAGGGGAACAGAACAAATTGTTTGCTTTTTGGAGGAAGACTTGCAACGACTAGTTACCGGGAATATTCGATTACAAACCTTAATTAATAATGGGCGTGTACACTATTCTGGAACGTATCGCACAATGCTATTATTTGAATCTGTATTTCATATATGTAAGCCGATGTCAGTAGGTGCTTAATATTCTGAAGTTTTGTTTTTTACAAAAAAATCTGTTGACATAGCGAATGTATATTGATACAATTCAAGTCATAAAATATAGACAATTTCATAAATTTCAAATCAGATGAAAATTAAATCTGATTTCTCTTATCAAGAGAGGTGGAGGGACTGTGCCCTGTGAAACCCGGCAACCGTCAACTTTTATGTTGAAATGGTGCCAATTCCTGCAAAGCGAATGCTTTGAGAGATGAGAGAAAGGGTCCATGTTGATATACGCATATAAACCTTTCTGCTCATTTTACAAGCAGAAAGGTTTTTTTGTTGTTTGAATGAGGAGGACATGTAAGCAACAAAAGGAGCTGTTACATCATTTAGCTATAGTGGCAAGACTTTTGTATCCTGCATAAAAAGATCAACAGAATTTGTAGGAGAAGAGCTAAGCAAGCCAGATTCAGCGGCTAGAACAGTCGGTCGTTTCACCCCTTCCTGTGAGGCAAAAAGCGCCTCTACGTCAGGGGGGGCAGGCGTCCTCTTGTTCTGAGCAAGCCGCTTACGCTTTTTAAACAAAAAAGGGGTGATACACCATGATTCGATTAGAGAATGTAAAGAAAATATATAAGTCAAAAAGCGGTGATGTCACTGCTGTGGATAACGCCAACTTAAAAATAGAGAAAGGTGAAATCTTTGGTGTTATCGGATATAGTGGCGCTGGAAAAAGCTCTTTAATCAGATTATTCAATCAATTAGAGAAACCGACTTCCGGACAGATTACGATAGCTGATCGTGTTATTTCAGCAATTACTGGAAATGAGCTTCGAAAGGCAAGACAAGAAATCGGAATGATTTTTCAGCACTTTAACTTACTTTGGTCACGAACTGTGCGTGAAAATATTGCTTTTCCGCTTGAAATTGCAGGAGTGGATAAAGTGCAGCGAAGAAAGCGTGTAGATGAGTTAATTCATCTCGTTGGATTAGAAGGAAGAGGCGATGCATATCCATCTCAATTAAGCGGCGGACAAAAGCAGCGTGTTGGAATTGCGAGAGCGTTAGCGAATAATCCAAAAGTACTTTTGTGTGATGAAGCGACATCGGCACTGGATCCAGAAACGACAGATCAAATTTTAGATTTACTATTAGATATTAATAAGCGTCTTGATTTAACAATTGTATTAATTACACATGAAATGCATGTCATTCAAAAAATTTGTAATCGCGTCGCGGTAATGGAAAAAGGAAAAATCGTAGAAAGTGGTCCTGTGCTAGATGTATTCCGTAATCCACAGCAGGAGATTACAAAACGATTTGTACAGCAGTTAACAGATTCTGATGATACAAATGAAACGATTGAGAGTTTACTAGAGAAATATCCAGATGGTAAAGTGATTCGTTTGCAGTTTATTGGCGATTCTGTAGAACGTCCAGTGCTCCAGAGATTAATGAGACGAGATGATATAGAAGTGAGTGTACTTCAAGGAAATATCGCTCAAACGAACAATGGGTCTTATGGAAATCTAGTTGTTCACTTAAATGGTGAGGAAGCGGCAATCCAGCAAGCAATAGAAGGAATCAATCAGGAGCAAGTAGAGCTGGAGGTGATTGCACATGGATAAATTGCTATCAAATGTTGATTGGAATCAAATGCTAGAAGCAACAGGTGAAACATTATACATGACGGCAATCGCAGCAATTGCCACATTTATTTTCGGTCTTATTTTAGGATTATTACTTTTTATGACAGCGAAGGATAATTTGTGGGAAAACAAGATGGTCCATACTGTGATTGGAGCGTTCGTAAATATTTTTCGTTCCATTCCATTTATCATTTTAATTATTTTATTAATCCCATTTACTAAGATTCTCCTTGGGACAATTCTTGGGGCAAGTGCAGCACTGCCAGCTTTAATTATTGGAGCGGCGCCATTCTATGCAAGGATGGTTGAAATTGCACTTCGTGAAATTGATAAAGGGGTTATTGAAGCTTCAAAAGCAATGGGAGCAAAAACAAGCACAATCATTTGGAAGGTATTGATTCCAGAGTCACTGCCAGCACTAGTATCTGGTATTACAGTAACGACAATTGCCCTTGTAGGGTATACAGCAATGGCTGGCGTTGTTGGGGCTGGTGGACTCGGTACACTCGCATATTTAGAAGGATTCCAGCGTGGAAATAACGATGTGACAATCGTTGCCACAATTTGTGTATTACTTGTTGTTTTCTTTATTCAATGGATTGGGGATTTTGTTACAACTCGAATTGATAAACGATAGATAAAAAGGGAAGGGTGTTTACAATATGAAAAAATTATTACTTACAGCACTTATTACAACGTCAATTTTCGGATTAGCTGCTTGCGGAGGGAAAAGTGAAAAAAGTAAGGATGAGCTTGTTGTTGGTGCCTCTAACGTACCGCACGCTGTTATTTTAGAACAGGCAAAACCGTTACTGGAGAAAAAAGGTATAAAACTAGAAATTAAAAAATTCCAAGATTATGTACTGCCGAATAAATCGTTAGCGGATAAAGACTTAGATGCAAACTACTTCCAGCATATTCCGTATTTAGAGAAAGAAATGAAAGATAAAAAATATGATTTTGAAGTAGCAGGGAAAATTCATTTAGAGCCAATCGGTGTATATTCTCAAAAATATAAAAGCTTAAAAGACCTGCCAGACGGAGCGACAATCATCATGAGTAACTCTGTTGCTGACCATGGACGTGGGTTAGCAATTTTACAAAAAGAGGGCATTTTAAAAATTAAAGACGGTGTAGAACCTGTTAAAGCAACTATAAAAGATATTGCGGAAAATCCGAAACATTTGAAGTTCAAAACAGACATTGAGCCTGGTTTATTGCCACAAGTGTATAACAATAAAGAAGGCGATGCAGTTTTAATTAACTCAAACTATGCGATTGATGCGAAATTAAATCCAGAGAAAGACGCAATTGCAATTGAAGGTAAGGATTCTCCATATGCAAACGTAGTTGTTGTTCGTAAAGGGGATAAAAATAAGAAAGAAATTAAAGCACTTGTAGAAGTATTACATTCCAAAGAAATTCAAGATTTTATTAATAAAGAATATAAGGGAGCTGTACTTCCAGTAAGTGAATAGAAGCAGGAAAGGGCTGGTAAATTTCCAGCCCTTTTTTCTTTATATATAAGAAGAAAGGTGTATCATAATAGAATGTGAGGGAATGATTATATACATTTGTGGAAAAATTGTTACTTTTTTTCATTGTTTGCGATATCATTTTATTTGATATAAAATTAGAATGAGAATAAAATGAGAATGTGAATGTTTTAGGAACTTTTAAAATGTATATAGAGGATTAATGGAGGTATTGAGATGGCTGGTTCTACATTAACGGTTAAAGACTTACATGTATCAATCGATGGCAAAGAGATTTTAAAAGGTGTAAACCTTGAAGTGAAAGGTGGAGAAATCCACGCAATTATGGGACCTAACGGAACAGGTAAATCAACTTTATCTTCTGCAATTATGGGTCACCCAAAATATGAAGTAACAGAAGGCAGCATCATCATCGACGGTGAAGATGTATTAGAAATGGAAGTAGATGAGCGCGCACAAGCAGGTCTATTCCTAGCAATGCAATATCCAAGTGAAATTAGCGGAGTAACAAACGCTGACTTCTTACGTTCTGCAATTAATGCACGTCGTGAAGAGGGCGATGAAATTTCTCTTATGAAATTTATCCGTACATTAGATAAAAACATGGAATTCCTAGAAATGGATCCAGAAATGGCACAACGTTACTTAAACGAAGGTTTCTCTGGCGGTGAGAAAAAACGTAACGAAATTCTTCAATTAATGATGATTGAGCCAAAAATTGCAATCTTAGACGAAATCGACTCTGGTCTTGATATCGATGCATTAAAAGTTGTATCTAAAGGTATTAACGAAATGCGCGGTGAAGAGTTCGGTTGCCTAATGATTACGCATTACCAACGTTTATTAAACTACATCACTCCAGACTTCGTTCACGTTATGATGAACGGTCGTATTGTTAAATCTGGCGGCCCTGAGCTTGCACAACGTCTAGAAGCTGAAGGTTACGACTGGATCAAAAAAGAATTAGGTATTGAAGACGAAACAGCAGAGCAAGAAGCGTAAGAGAGGAGCATAAACATGACAATCGGTACATTACCTTTCGATCAAGAAACAATCCGTCAGCGCGCAAGCGAAGTAAACGAAGCTGCTTGGTTGACTGAGTTCCGCTTACAAGCTCTTGCACAAGCAACTGAACTTCCAATGCCAACGCCTGATAAAACGAAAATTGATAAATGGGACTTTATCGGAAAAGGCGACGCTGCTAAGCAAGAGCCTGTAAGTTCTTTAGCAGAGCTTCCAGAGGCAGTGAAAAAATTAATCGACGAAAATAACAGCGTATTAGTACAACGTGCTGGTACAACTGCATTCGTTTCTTTAGCGAACGAAGCAAAAGAAAAAGGTGTTATTTTCACAGATATCGTAACAGCTGCAACTGAGCATGCTGAATTAGTACAAAAGTACTTAATGAAAGACGGCGTGAAAGTGGATGAGCATCGTTTAACAGCACTTCACGCTGCATTAATCAACGGCGGTGCATTTGTATATGTTCCGAAAAACGTTGTTCTTGAAACACCACTTCAAGCTGTATTTTTAGTAGACGGCGAAGAAGCAAACGTATATAACCACGTATTATTTGTAGCAGATGCAAACAGTTCTGCAACATATGTAGAAAACTATGTAGCAAATGAAACTGTTACAGGTATTGCAAATATCGTGGCAGAAGTAATCGTAGAACAAGGTGCACAAGTGAAATTTGGTGCAGTTGATCTATTAGCGAAAGATGTAACAACTTACGTAAACCGCCGCGGTGTTGTTGGTCGTGATGGTCGTATTGAGTGGGCGTTAGGTCTTATGAATGACGGAAATACAATTTCAGAGAACGTAACGAACTTAATGGGCGACGGATCATTTGCTGATACAAAAACAGTAACAATTGGCCGTGGTAACCAAACACAAAACTTTACAACTAAAGTTGTTCACTTCGGTAAACACTCTGAAGGATTCATTTTAAAACACGGTGTACAAACAGATAGTGCAACATCTATCTTTAACGGAATTGGTAAGATTGAACATGGTGCATCTAAATCAAATGCACAACAATCTTCTCGCGTTCTTATGTTAAATGAAAAAGCACGCGGTGATGCGAACCCAATTCTTCTAATCGATGAAGACGACGTAATGGCAGGTCACGCAGCTTCTGTAGGCCGCGTAGATCCGGTACAACTATACTACCTAATGAGCCGTGGTATTCCGAAGAAAGAAGCAGAACGTTTAGTCATCCATGGATTCTTAGCACCTGTAGTAAATGAGCTTCCAATTGAAGGAGTAAAAGCACAGCTTGTTGAGGTAATTGAAAGGAAAGTTCGCTAATGGATATTCATGAAATACGCAAACAGTTTCCAATTCTTGATCAAAAAGTAAACGGCAAACAACTTGTTTATTTCGATAGTGCAGCAACTTCTCAAAAACCAATTCAAGTCATTGAAACGTTAGAGCGTTACTATAAAGAATATAATTCTAACGTGCATCGCGGTGTTCATACGCTCGGTACAAAAGCTACCGATGCGTATGAAGGTGCACGTGAGAAAGTTCGCAAGTTTATTAACGCGAAATCAATGGAAGAAATTATTTTCACGCGTGGAACAACGACTGCATTAAATACAGTAGCAGCAAGCTATGGACGTGAAAATGTAAAAGAAGGCGATGAAATCGTCATTTCTTACATGGAGCACCATAGTAACATTATCCCGTGGCAACAAGTTGCGAAGAAAACGGGGGCAACATTAAAATATCTTCCGCTTCAGCCGGACGGGACAATCTCATTAGAGGATGCTCGTCAAACAATTACACCGAATACAAAAATCGTTTCTATTATGTATGTGTCTAACGTACTTGGAACGATTAATCCTGTAAAAGAAATTGCAGAAATCGCACATCAAAATGGAGCAATCATGATCGTTGATGGTGCACAAAGTACGCCTCATATGAAAGTGGATGTACAAGATTTAAATTGTGATTTCTATGCATTATCCGCTCATAAAATGTGCGGGCCTACAGGTATCGGCGTATTATATGGTAAGAAGGAATTGCTAGAGAATATGGAGCCAATTGAATTTGGTGGTGAAATGATTGATTTCGTAGACTTACAAGATTCTACGTGGAAAGAACTTCCGTGGAAGTTTGAAGCAGGTACACCGATTATCGGTAATGCAATCGGACTTGGAGCGGCAATTGATTTCCTAGAAGAAATCGGTCTTGATAATATTGAAAAGCATGAACATGAATTAGCGCAGTACGCTTTAGAAAGACTATCAGAAGTAGATGGCGTTACAATTTATGGACCAAAGCATCGCGCTGGTCTTGTTACATTTAATATCGATGAAGTACATCCGCATGATGTGGCGACAGTATTAGATGTAGAAGGCATTGCGGTTCGCGCAGGACATCACTGTGCACAGCCGCTTATGAAGTGGTTAAAAGCTTCTTCGACAGCACGTGCAAGCTTCTATTTATATAATACAAAAGAAGAAATTGATACATTTGTTGAAGCGCTAACGAAAACAAAGGAGTATTTCACAAATGTCTTTTAATAATTTAGATACGTTATATCGTCAAGTTATTATGGATCATTATAAGAATCCTCGTAACCATGGCGTGTTAGAAGATAGTGTTACAGTTAACTTAAACAATCCAACTTGCGGCGATCGTATTCAACTTACGATGAAAGTAGAAGATGGAATTGTACAAGAAGCGAAGTTTGAAGGAGAGGGTTGTTCCATCTCTATGTCTTCAGCTTCGATGATGACGCAAGCAGTAAAAGGAAAGAAAATTGAAGAGGCACTTAAGCTTTCTAAAATTTTCTCTGACATGATGTTAGGAAAAGAGTATGATGACAGCGTAGATTTAGGAGATATTGAGGCATTACAAGGCGTATGCAAGTTTCCAGCACGTATTAAATGTGCAACATTAGCTTGGAAAGCATTAGAAAAAGGCTTACACGAAGATAAGTAATGTAAAAGGTTCCTAAACACGTGGTTATCTAAGGAGGGACATACCAACATGGCGAAGCAAATGCCAGATATCGGCGATTACAAATATGGTTTCAAGGATAAAGACGTTTCGATTTTCCGTGCAGGACGCGGCTTAACAAAAGAAATCGTTGAAGAGATTTCACGTATGAAAGAAGAACCACAGTGGATGTTAGACTTCCGTTTAAAATCACTGGATAAGTTCTACGAAATGCCAATGCCACAATGGGGCGGCGACTTAAACGACTTAGATTTCGATGAAATTACGTACTACGTAAAACCATCTGAGAAATCTGAGAAGTCTTGGGATGAAGTACCTGATGAAATTAAAGCTACCTTTGATAAATTAGGTATTCCAGAAGCTGAGCAAAAATATTTAGCTGGTGTATCCGCACAGTACGAATCTGAAGTTGTATACCACAACATGAAAGAGGACCTAGAAGCTCTAGGAATCGTCTTCAAAGATACAGATAGCGCATTAAAAGAGAACGAAGATATTTTCCGTGAGCATTTCGGAAAAGTAATCCCACCAACTGACAACAAATTCTCAGCATTAAACTCTGCAGTTTGGTCTGGTGGATCATTCATCTACGTTCCAAAAGGTGTGAAAGTTGATACACCACTTCAAGCGTATTTCCGTATTAACTCAGAAAATATGGGACAATTCGAGCGTACGCTTATTATCGTAGACGAAGGCGCACACGTACACTACGTAGAAGGTTGTACAGCACCTGTTTACACAACAAATTCACTGCACAGTGCGGTAGTAGAAATCATCATTAAGAAAGATGCATATTGCCGTTATACAACAATCCAAAACTGGGCGAACAACGTATATAACCTAGTTACAAAACGTGCTGTTTGCGAAGCAAACGCAACGATGGAATGGATTGACGGTAACATCGGATCTAAATTAACGATGAAATACCCAGCAGTTATCTTAAAAGGCGAAGGCGCTCGTGGTTTAACATTATCTATCGCGATTGCTGGTAAAGGCCAACACCAAGATGCTGGTGCGAAAATGATTCACTTAGCACCAAACACATCTTCAACAATCGTTTCTAAATCGATTGCAAAACATGGTGGTAAAGTAACGTACCGTGGTATCGTACACTTCGGACCAAAAGCGACAAACTCTCGCTCTAACATCGAATGTGATACATTAATCATGGATAACCAATCTACATCTGATACAATTCCTTACAACGAGATCAAAAACGATCACGTTTCACTTGAGCATGAAGCAAAAGTATCAAAAGTATCAGAAGAACAATTATTCTATCTAATGAGCCGCGGTATTTCTGAGCAAGAAGCTACAGAAATGATCGTAATGGGCTTCATCGAGCCATTCACTCGCGAACTTCCAATGGAATACGCAGTTGAAATGAACCGTCTAATCAAATTTGAGATGGAAGGTTCTATCGGTTAAATAGAAATGCGGAGCCGACTGTTCAGACCCGTTGGCTAAGGTTCTTTCGCACAGAAGATGCTTTTTATCTTCTGGTGTGGAAGGTTCTTAGACATGAGGGTCTAGAAGGCGAAGCTGGACAGTATTGAAAGTGGAAGCGCCCTGTTTACAGGGCGTTTTTTTCATTGGGAGCAAATATAACGGTGCTTTTTCATACGATATTTACTTTGTCAGAACGCTCGAACAAGTAAAAAGGATCGGATGCATGAAAACCGATAAAAAACTATCTAGTTTGAGTAAGTAAAAAAAAATTTATCAATATACGAAAATCGTGATTTTATGATATAATTCTTTTAAAGAAAGGAGTTGAGTTTTTTGAAAATTATAAATAATATCAAAGTAATAAAATTTCTAGTATGTTTATTAGTTGGTTTATGCACTATTAATTATTCATTTATTTCCTTCGCTGAAACACAAACAGGTGATTCAGCTGATCAAGCAAAAAATGCTAGTGGCATCGATAATGGCATAGCAAATTTAAAGTATGATAGTAGAGATATTTTAGCAGTAAATGGTGATAAAGTAGAGAGTTTTGTGCCGAAAGAAGGTAAAAATTCAAATGGTAAATTTGTAGTGGTTGAACGTGAGAAAAAATCACTTACAACTTCGCCAGTAGATATTTCGATTATTGATTCTATGACTAATCGTACTTATCCAGGAGCAGTACAACTTGCAAATAAAGCTTTTGCGGATAATCAACCGAGTTTATTAGTGGCTAAGAGAAAACCTTTGAATATTAGTATAGACTTACCTGGCATGAGAAAAGAAAATACAGTAACTGTCCAAAATCCAACATATAGTAATGTATCTGGAGCAGTAGATGATTTAGTATCTACTTGGAACGAAAAGTATTCATCAACACATACGTTACCTGCAAGAATGCAGTATACAGAATCTATGGTTTATAGTAAATCTCAAATCGCAAGTGCTCTTAATGTTAATGCTAAATATCTTGATAATGGACTGAACATTGACTTTAATGCAATTGCAAATGGAGAGAAAAAAGTGATGGTTGCGGCATATAAACAAATATTTTATACCGTAAGTGCAGAACAACCTAACAATCCATCAGACCTGTTTGATAATAGCGTTACGTTTGAAGAGTTAACTCGTAAAGGGGTAAGTAATACGGCTCCGCCTGTTATGGTGTCAAATGTAGCTTACGGCAGAACCATTTATGTAAAATTAGAAACAACTTCTAAGAGCAAAGATGTACAAGCTGCCTTTAAAGCCCTACTTAAGAATAACAGCGTTGAAACGAGTGGACAGTACAAAGATATTTTTGAAGACAGTACCTTTACTGCTGTAGTATTAGGCGGAGATGCAAAAGAGCATAACAAGGTTGTTACAAAAGATTTTGATGAAATACGAAATATCATTAAAGATAATGCAGAATTAAGTCCTAAAAATCCAGCATATCCAGTTTCATATACTAGCACTTTCTTAAAAGATAATGCAGTTGCTGCTGTTCATAACAATACAGATTATATTGAGACTACATCTACAGAATATTCTAGTGCGAAAATGACGCTTGATCATTATGGTGCATATGTTGCCCAATTTGATGTATCTTGGGATGAATTCTCATATGATGAAAATGGAAATGAAGTATTAACCCATAAAACTTGGGAAGGAAACAACAGAGACAAAACAGCTCATTTCTCTACAGTCATACCACTTCCACCGAATTCAAAAAATGTAAAAGTCTTAGCGAGAGAATGTACAGGCCTTGCATGGGAATGGTGGAGAACCGTTATTAATGAACAAAATGTTCCGTTAACAAATGAAATAAAAATCTGGATTAGCGGAACGACATTATACCCAACTTATAATATTAGTTATAATTAAAGGTGATGTATACGTTCAAAGCGCCCTGTTTACAGGGCGCTTTTTTTCTGATTTTCCTTGGATGAGAAATTCTTTTTTTTAGCTTGTTAAATGATCGTGAATCTCGAAATATTGAAAAGATATGTTGAAAACTCACCGGATTTTGCTCCTTTAAAAGGAATCGCATGTTAAATTTTTGTTTTATAATACAGAAGATTTCGAATTAAAATGCTTTACGTTGATAAATGATTGATGATACTCCCCATGAAATCATATAAGCACATACGATAATAATTGTAGCTGCGGCATACAAAGTAGGTATAGATAAGTTGAAAATAGCATCGGTAACGGTACTAAACTCTTTTGCAAGAAATTGTACAGCAGGTGGACCGAGATAAACTGAGGCTAAAAATGAAACCATGACAATGGACGACATATGTTTTTGTTTAAATTGATAAAATAGTGGAAACGTAACGGCTGCAAATAGTAAAAATAATGCATTGCCAATTAGAATGTGTTCTACAGTAAATGACTTTTGGAAGATGATAAGCATTGCACTTGTTACTGCAATCGCCAACAACATGTAAATAAATGCTCCGATATACCGTGAAGCAACAATTTCCTTACGTGTATATGGTAAAGAATTTAATAGAATATTTGTTTCGGTTTTTTCGTCATAGCTATGCGTATTAAAAGGAATAAAAATACTTGTAATCGTAAATATTAAAATAGGGTGCATGTTCATCACAATAAAAAAGACAATACAGCCTAAATAAACTAGCAATTGTTTCTTCTGTAAAATTAAATCGCGTTTGATTAAATTAAGCATGATGCCCTACTCCTCTCGAGTAATACATAATATCTTCTAATGAGGCGCGTTCAATTATAACCTCATTACCAAAAATTTGTTCAACTTCAGCTACATTATTCGTTAATGCCTCAAAGCCAGTCGGTGCACGATGAACATGCATAAAGGCCTTTTCTGTATCGCGGTCTAATAAATCCGTACTGCCTTTTACTAATGCATAGTTTTCTTCCACCTCATGAATTGACTGATTAAACATTAATTGTCCCTTTCTTAAAAAGGCAATAAAATCAGCGATGCGATCTAAATCCGTCGTAATATGTGTAGAGAAGAATATTGTACGATTGCCATCAAGCATTAATTCATGCAGTAAATTGAGTAACTCACGTCTAAATATTGGGTCTAAGCCTGCTGTTGGCTCATCCATAATAATCAACTCAGCATGATGTGATAGAGCAAGTGCTAATGAAGCCTTCATCTGCATACCTTTTGAAAAAGTTTTAATCGCTTTACTCATCGGCAGTTCAAATTGCTCTACATATCGCTTAAATATCACCTCGTCCCAATTTTTGTAAGCGGGTGCGATCATTCGCTTAATATCCTTTAGAGTTAAGCCCTCATAAAATACGTTACTATCAAAGACAAAACCGATGCGCTCTTTAATTTCCTTTTCGTGCGATGCGTAGTCTAAGCCGAAAATTTTAATCTCACCTGCATCTGGCTTTAATAAGTTCATTATCATTTTAATGGTTGTCGACTTCCCAGCACCATTTGCGCCAATGAATCCTGTTACAAATCCTTTTTTGATTTGTAAATTTAATTGCTCTATCGAAAAACCTTGAAATGTTTTGCTAACATTGTGTAGCTCTACTATATTCTCCATGCATTTTACTCCTCATATAAAATAGTTAATAATTCTCGCAGTTCCGTTAAGGGTAGCCCAATTTCCTTACTATTAGCAACGACAGACAATAACTGTTCTTCAATAACTTTTAATTTTTTCTCACGTACGACATCTAAATTTTGTTCAGCAACAAAAGAGCCCTTACCTACAATCGAATAAATAAAGCCTGCTTTTTCTAACTCCTCATACGCGCGCTTTGTTGTGATAATACTGACTTGTAAATCCTTGGCGAGCTGGCGCATTGATGGGAGTGGCGATCCCTCTTTTAAATTACCACTCAAAATTAGTGATTTTATTTGATTCGTAATTTGTTCGTAAATCGGCTCCTTAGAACTGTTTGAAATAATTATTTGCATGCAAATCCCTCTTAGTCTTTATATTGTATATATACTCTATATACAATATATATATTTTGTATCAAAAGTGCAATGTTTTTTTAGAAAATTTTGTATGAAGGGTAATTAGATAAATAGGAATAACGAGAGATGGAACATATGAAGCAATTTGCGAAAAGGGCAATGTAAAAAAATCCATATAAAAAGGAGAATCTTTTGCTTTTTCATTCAATGAGAGTACAATGTAAAATAGCAAGAAAAGACGAAAAGTATTTACAGGATTATTGCACGCATGTAGCGTAAATGGCAGTAAGGAACTGAGAGGAGGTTTTTTCTCTGAATATAAATAAAGAAACAACTATTCACCTTTATCATACAAACGATATACATAGTCATTTTGAAAATTGGCCACAAATTTCTCGGTTTGTACTAGAGGAGAAAAAGCGAAGACAGGAAGCAGGAGAATCTGTTTTAACGTTAGATATTGGCGATCATGTGGATCGTTTTCATCGTATTACGGAAGCGACAAACGGACTAGGGAATACAAAGTTATTAAATGAAGCGTTATATGATTATGTAACGATTGGGAATAATGAAGGAATTACATTAGCGAAGGAGCATTTAAACCATTTATATGATAATGCCGGATTTGAGATACTCGTAGCTAATTTATTTGAAAAAGAAGGCGTACGTCCTACTTGGGCGAAGCCTTATAAGCTTCATACAACTACTGACGGGATTACGATAGCTTTTATCGGCTTAACAGTAGCTTATCCAGCGTTTTATAAAATGTTAGATTGGCATATTGAAGATCCGATGGTGCATTTAGAAGCCATTTTAGAAGAAGTAAAAGATAAAGCGCATATTACAGTTGTACTTTCTCATCTTGGAAAAAGTGTGGATGAATATATGGCAGAGAATTATGATATAGATGTAATTTTAGGAGCGCATACCCATCACTTGTTTGAGCGCGGTGTTCTTGTGAATGGAACGCTGCTTTGCTGTTGCGAAAAGTGGGGACATTATGTTGGTCATATTCAGCTTACTGTGGATAAGAAAACGAAGCAGTTGTTAAAAAAGGATGGCAGAGCGATTAAAACAGAGCGTTTAAGTGCTTATGGCGAGCCATTATCCACAATTGAAATGTTACAAGAAGAAAGCAACTTGATTATGGCAGAGCCAGTTATTGATTTAAAGGAATCTTTACCAATTCATTGGTTTCAAGAGACCCAATTTTCCCACATGTTAGCAGGTGCCCTAAAAAAATGGTGCAATGCGGAAATTGGAATGGTGAATGCGGGTGTATTGTTAGAAGGATTGGAAGAAGGAATTGTAACAAGAGGGGATATCCACCGAATTTGTCCACATCCAATTAATCCATGCGCATTAAAAGTGCCAGGGAAAACGTTACGAGAAGTTATTTTAAAAGCGAGCCGTCCACATATGGAGCAACTTGAAGTAAAAGGATTTGGTTTCCGCGGAAAAGTAATGGGTAAGATGATCTATGATGGCGTAGAAGTGATCCCAGATACGATTCCTGGGAATAAAATGTTACTTGAAGAGGTAATCATTAATGGGGAACCACTGGAGTTAAATCGCATATATACCGTGGGAACAATTGATATGTTTACATTCGGGTACTTATACCCAGAACTATCCACACTTTCTGAAAAGCAATATTATATGCCAGAATTATTGCGAGATGTGTTAACAGAGATGTTGATAACTTATACATCTTCAATCAAACTATAGGCTAGTTAACCTGTAACACTCATTTTTCTCTTTTCATAAAAATAAGAAAGAGGGGAGTGTGTGAACTATGGTTAACGTTGAACCTATTATCATTGAAAATAATACGTTTATAGCTGTTAGCGTAAAGCTTCCAAAAACAAATTTGCTGGCTGTTATGAGCGATAAAGGATATATTATGTGCGGGGCTTTAGATGTCGGTCTATTAAATGAGAAGTTAGGAGATCGAGGAATTATTGCTGGCCGCGCAGTTGGCGTGAGAACGATTGAGCAGCTTCTTGAAGCGCCGCTTGAATCGGTAACTACTGGAGCAGAGGCTTTAGGCATTCCAGTAGGAACAATTGGAAAAGATGCATTATTAAAAATGATATAAGCATATATCGTCCCTCTTTCTTGCATAGAAATGATATAAGAAGGAGGGTTTTCTTATGCGTACATTTCGTCCAAAAGCTTCGCGGTTTCGAAGGGGGCCGCTGCCCTTTAGGCATGTATTACTCATTTCGTTTATTATCTTTTTACTGATGACAATACAAGGGCTATGGATTGTGAATAAAAGTATTCAGCCAACATTGATTAAGTATGGGGAAATGCAGACGCAGAAAATGGCGACGGTTGTGATGACGAAGGCGGTAAAGGATCGAATTAATGAAGGATTTGATGTAGATTCATTAATGAAAGTACAAAATGATAAGAATGGAAAAGTATCTACAATTGATTTAAATACGAAGCAAGTAAATGAGATTTTAACGTCGACTACCACATACATAGAGAAATATTTGCATCAGGTGGAGAAGGGAGATATGAAAGCACTCGGTCTTTCCGAAGAGAGTGGCGTTTCAATGTCGGTGCCTCTTGGACGTATAACAGATAATGCGCTCCTTGGTAATTTAGGGCCGGATATTCCGATTCATTTTACGACAATTGGCCATGTCGGTACGGATATTAAACAGAAGATTGAACCGCAAGGAATTAATAATACAGCCATTAAAATTATTATGGAAGTCGACGTAACCTTGCAAATTATTATTCCATTTCGGACAAAGGAAATTACGGTCAAGCAAAACATTCCAATTGCGACAAGAATTGTGCAAGGCGAAGTGCCAGCTTATTATGGAAGTGGCGGGGTTGTTGTACCAGATAGTAATGGGAAGAAAAAGGATGAGTAAGGTATTCGTGTTACAAAAAAGAAAAGGGGAGATGAGTTTATGGCTGTAAGTCAACCATTTCGCCGAAAGATGAATATAGCATCCATCTTTTGTAGTATTTTCGCGGTAGTTCTCTTTATAATCATGTCTAAATTTGATGTGCCGATTCTTGAAAGCCCTAATCGTTTTGCACCGTATAGTGGATATGTTTTTCCTTTCTTAGCAATTGTATTTGCGGCTTTTGGAATGAAACATTCATTAAATAAGTGGGCGTGGATTAGTTTTGTATGTAGTCTTCTTGTTCAACTTCTTTTCGTTATATTGATTATGGGCGGCGTATAAGGAAATAACCGTAGCAATCTGCTACGGTTATCGTTTTAAACTCGCACGTTCCTTTCGTTCCCACAAGCTTAAGTGCATATATGGATCAAAAGCCCATTCTGTATAGCCGTTATCTTTATATAATCCAAAGTGCAAGTGGGGAGGGAATTTACCAGCTGTGCCAGGAGGGCCGTAGCCTGTGTTACCAACAAAACCAAGAAGTTTTCCTGGCTCTACAATTTGTCCAAGCTGTATTTCTTTTGAAAATCCACCTAAATGCGCGTAATAATGATAGTTATTATGAAGGTCACGAATCCCAATGCGCCATCCTCCGAGGCGATTCCAGCCCTTTGTTTCAATTATGCCGTAGCAAGTAGATCTTACTGGTACGCCGTGTCTTGCGAAAATGTCAGTTCCTTCATGGATTCGTCTGCCGCCAAAGCTCCTTCCAGCACCAAATGTACTACGGTAACTATGATCGCTACGAATAGGAAGAGGAAAGGCATTTCCTTCTAAATTAATACGGCCGTAATGCTTATAGATTTGAGCATATTCAGTAATTAATTCAACTGTTTTTGCACGTCTATAATATTCCCAAAGCATAATTTTAATACGGTCTTCTGAAGTTCCTTGTTTCCTTACAATAGTTGCTACCGTGTGCAAAAGATCTCGGTCGTTATTTGCGTCTGCAAGCCCATCATTATCGCCATCTAAACCAATTCCTCCGAAGAGAGAAATGGTATGGGGAAGAGTATCGTTAGTAGAGCTATTAACAGGACCCGACCATACTTCTGGTTTGAAATAAATAGAAATAATAGCGTCAGGTTTTTTCGGAATATCTCTTCTTACGCTCCGTATATTTCGTTCATATTGATCAATTGCAGCTAGGTAATACCATGGAATGCCTGAAGATTGCTCTGTTTCTTTATATAGTGTCATGCGTTTTTCGTATATGTTTTGCTGATTGTCTTCACCATATGCAATGCCTTGCTGAAGAAGAAAGAAAATCGCAAGCAATAGAGAAATTTTTCGAAGCATGAAATAAACTCCTTTCACAACATCACTCTCTTTAGTGTGGGATATACGAGGTATTTCATTATAGGGAACGATTGGAAAAAAACTTAGAATCTTCATTTGAGCAAATCGCTTTCATACGTTAGAATAGATATGTTACATTGAAAGAAGCGAACATGGTAAACTATTTCATATTGTGCGGAGTTGATAACATGACAAAACAAACAGAATATAAGCGCAAGCCCGAATGGTTGAAAATTAAGTTAAATACAAATGAAAACTATACAGGCTTAAAGAAAATGATGCGTTCTAAGCAGCTTCATACCGTTTGTGAAGAGGCAAAATGTCCGAACATTCATGAATGTTGGGCAGTAAGAAAAACAGCAACATTTATGATTTTAGGTGCGGTTTGTACACGTGCTTGTCGTTTTTGTGCGGTTAAAACAGGCTTACCAACAGAGCTTGATTTACAAGAGCCAGAACGCGTAGCAGATTCTGTAGTACAAATGGGCTTAAAACACGTTGTTATAACAGCGGTTGCACGTGATGATTTAAAAGATGGCGGAGCAGCTGTTTTTGCGGAAACAGTACGCGCTGTTCGTCGTGAAAATCCATTCACGTCTATTGAAGTACTGCCATCTGATATGGGTGGAGTAGAAGAAAACTTAAAAATGTTAATGGATGCAAAACCGGATATTTTAAACCATAACATTGAAACAGTACGTCGATTATCTGACCGAGTTCGCGCGAGAGCAAAATATGATCGTTCATTAGAGTTTTTACGTCGTGCAAAAGAAATGCAGCCTGATATCCCAACTAAATCTAGCATTATGGTGGGACTAGGTGAAACAAGAGAAGATTTAATTGAAGCAATGGACGACTTACGTGCGAACAATGTGGATATTTTAACACTTGGACAATACTTACAACCATCTAAGAAACATTTACCAGTTATTAAATACTACACGCCAGCTGAATTTGCAGAGCTTAAAGAAATTGCACTTAGCAAAGGATTTAGCCACTGCGAAGCTGGTCCGCTTGTTCGTTCTTCTTACCATGCAGATGAGCAAGTACGTTCTGCGAAAGAAAACACAGCAGAAGCAAAATAATAAGAAAAGAGAGCTGAATCATCAGCTCTCTTTTCTATATTCTAAAACTGTATTTTGACATGTGGATAAAATCTTTTTCAATTCTTCTGTGGATAATTCAATTGTAAACTCTGGAACACCGGGTGAAATTAAAATTTTGTCATAGGAATAAACAGAACTATCCACAATAATAGTTACATCCTGTGAATAGCCAAAAGGAGCAACGCATCCAGGAATGCATCCAGTTTGTTCTCTTAGTTCATCTGGTGAGCAAAGGGATAAACGCTGTCCAGTCATTTCTTTCATCTCGTTTCTATCGAGACGAGTTCCCTCTAGTGTAAAGAACACGTAATAGGATCCAGATTTTGATTTTAAAAATAAACTTTTACTTGGAGCACCTTGCAAGCCAAGTCGTTCACGAACAACACGATCTGTTTCGTAATCGAGAACTGGTTCATGTTCAAATTTCTCGTAAGAAGCATTTGTTTTATGTAATAAAGAGATTACTTCTTCGTACATATTGTAGTGATACCCCTTTCTATATTTGTTGCAGTTTCATCATCATTTTTTCAAATTTTTTCGCACTTAAAATTTCGTGTGTTAAAAATTCTCCGTTATAAAAAGCTCCATATGTTGTAAAAGCACAAGGAGCTCGCCAGGCATCTTCTCGTGATGTCAACTGAATGGACTTGAAAGGGATGTTATATTGTTTGGTAATAGTAGTTAATTCTTCATGGATATCATAATCGGTATAGGGACATTGGCTCGTAAAATAGACAACTAGGCCATTTTGATATGGAACTTTCATATCTTTTGCACTGGTTGTAAATTGTGGTGTTGGTGCATTTGAATCGAACTTATACACAAGTAATTCAAAATAGGGCGGTATTCCCCCACAATCTGTGGATTGTTACTTGCTCTGCAATTGTAATTTCATACACATCGGGATTGCTTAAACTTTTCCATTCTTGAAAGCTAATCCGATTATCAAAGTACTTTAAAATAAGCGTTAATAAATTTCCATGTGTGACAAGCAGTGTTACTTGATGTTCTTGCTCTAATACATTTTGAATAAGCGATGTAACACGGTTCATCGCTTGTTTAGTTGACTCCCCGCCTGAAAAGGCAATATCTATATTTGTAAAAGTATATTCTAGTTTTTGTAGCCAATCTTCCATTGGAACATTGCTTAGTATACGTTCTGTTAATCTTTCATCTTCTCTGATTGGTAAATTGGCCTGTAATGAAAATGGTGCAATGGATTGAATAGCTCGGACAAAAGGGCTTGAAATAATGGAATCTATTTGTAGGTTATTGTCTATGAGAAATTCAGCAAGGACAGATGCTTGCTTTTCCCCTGCAATCGTTAGTGCTGCGTCTCGCTCTTGTCCGGTTGCTGAGCAGTGCCGCATTACAATAAGTTTCTTCAACATTCATCCCTCATTTTTTCAAGTTGACGATATATACTTCGACAAAAGGAAGAAAAAGTCCTCTATTCAAAAAAGCTAAGCCACGCGGGCTTAGCTTTTTACTGGTTCCATTGTTAGTTTTTCTTTCATTTTACGAATGAGAATGAACGCGCAAATTGTCAAAATAAATGTGATTCCTTCTGCGACAAATATATTGATAACGTGTTTTTGAAAAAGAGCTGCAAAGAAGTCCACAAAGGCATGGAAAAGTACAGCATATGCAATAAAAATATATTTCTTATGTTTTACGCCGTATAATACAAGCATTGTGAAGGCAATTTGCAGGACAAGTGCCATGATTCTTTCTAAGCTACCAAGTAAGTATAGATACGAATGAGAATGAATGAGCGCATCTTGCACTTGACTCAGCAGAGGATTTTGTTCAATTAGTTTTGCGAAACTACCGTTGTTGATTGAAGTGGCAAATACAAGAGTTTGAAACCCAGCTAAGCCTCCAACTAAGATAGATGCAATTCCGCCATGTCCAATTCCATATGCCAGTCCGTCTTTATATTCTTGATACTTTTTTAGTAGGAAAAAGAAGGCGATAAAGCGTCCTAATTCTTCAAAGATACCAGCGGTAAGTCCAACGTAAATGGCATAGAGAAATGGATTTTCTAATAGCTGAGAGGTTGTTGGATTTCCTAGCATAAATACATGAAAAGGTGTTTCGAGAATTTGTACAAATCCAATCCAGATAAGAACACCAATTCCAACGACTTTCCAGTTTATATGATATTTTTTTCGAAAATAAATACATGCAGCAATTGGAACCAGAACCGAGAGAACAAGTTGAATAATCATACTGGTAATTACAGTATTTGAAACCATACTTTCACCGCTTTCTAATATATGTACCTTTACATTATGCATGAATTTTCGAGAAATGTGGAGAGAAGAAGCTTTTTGATATAAAGTGAAACCTGAATCAGTGGTGATCCACTACTGATCATTAGCTCTCATCAATCGGCATTTACGGGCAGTTTATGTCAAACCTAACTGGATTTCGATTGTCCGTTAATGCGGGGGAAAAACATATCATTTAATCATTATTTTTTATTGACTCTTACGTTGCGTGATACTTTATTGTATGTACTGAGGGAGGAGAAAAGCATGACAATGAGGATAAAAGAAGTAGCAGATTTAGTTGGTATTAGTGTGCGCACACTGCATCATTACGATGAAATTGGGCTATTAACCCCAGACAAGACGACAGATTCTGGTTATCGTCTGTATTCCAATGAAAATCTGGAGATGTTGCAGCAAATTTTATTTTTTAAAGAGCTTGGCTTCCCTTTAAAGAAGATTAAAGAAATTATCATGAGTCCTTCATTTGACCGAGAAGAAGCGCTTCAATTGCATCGGAAAATGTTAATTGAGAAACGAGTTAGGCTGGATAAGGTGATTGCGACGATTGATAAGACAATCAAGCATACAAAAGGAGAGATTGAAATGACTAATAAAGAAAAATTCGAAGGTTTTGATTTTAGTCATAACCCATATGAGCAAGAAGCCCGCGCGCGATGGGGAGATGAAGCTGTTGATAAAGCGAATAAAGCAGCAGCTGGCATGCCGAAAGAGAAGCAAGAGGAGTTTAATAGCATTTATCGAAAGCTTGCTACGCTTCGAAATGGTGCGCCTGATTCTAAAGAAGCACAAGAAGCGATTCAAGAATGGTACGACTACTTGCAAAACTCCGGTCAATATTCATTAGAGGCATTTAAAGGATTAGGCCAAATGTATGTTGCTGATGAACGTTTCACAAAAAATATTGACCAATTTGGAGAAGGATTGGCTAGGTTTATGTGTGATGCAATGGCAGTGTATGCAGATCGTAATAAAAAATAAGAAAGATGGAGGCTGTCTAAAGTGGGTAGCCTCCATCTTTTTTATTTTTTAATCATGTCATTTATTGTTGCGTTTTGACTATTATTTAAATGTGGATTTTTACTCATTTCACGTTTTAACATATCGATGCTTTGTGCATATTCTTTATCATTTAATGCACCCGACTGAAGTCCTTGAATTTGTGAAATCAATTTTTGGTCTGTTGATATATATGCTTTATAATAGCGAGGAACGATGGACAAAGCCGTTTTATATACTTGATCTGCTACAAGCTTAGGATCATTGGTTTTTGCTCGGTATACAACAAATACTTCATCATCGGTCACAAGTGTAGCAGCATTTGTGACGTCAGGGAGTTTTACAATCATGCTTGTAATCATTTCAGCTACCTTCTCACGGTTAATTGCGCCTACTTGGTTGTTAGATACTTCATTCTTTTGTTTAGAAGAATATCCGACTCTTGTAAGCCTTGTGTTTGTATTTTCTGTATGATACATGTCATTTTTATTGGAGACAAGGACGCGGCTGCCTTCTTCGCGTTCCATTTCAGCTTTATTTGTCGAATAACAACCTGCAAATAAAGAAAGCGTGAGAAGAGAGAGTATCATTTGTTTTTTCAAGATGTATCACCTCCTTCTCCATAGCATGTACTACTTTTCAATTTTTTGTATTTGAAATTGTTGGTTGTTAGGCTTTGTGATACGATAAAAAGAAGAATGCTTAGAAAGGAAGTTAATGATGGAGCAAAAGCAGGAGATTCATGCTACGGTGAGCATTAATAATGTTCAGTACGAAGTAATTAAAGACTATCGTGACGGTTTTCGTGAAGAAGCATTTAAAGAGCGCTATGCAGAAATTTTAAATAAATATGATTATATCGTTGGTGACTGGGGGTACGATCAACTCAGATTACGCGGCTTTTTTGATGATAGTAACCAACGTGCGACATATGATACGAAAATTAGCACATTATCGGAGTACTTATACGAGTACTGCAATTTTGGTTGTGCACACTTTGTATTACGAAAAGTGAAGAAGTAAAAAGAAATCCTCTTACGATAAGTGTAAGAGGATTTCTTTTTAGTCAAATATTTTTTCGTAACAATATATGTCTCCTTTACAAGCAGATTGAAATAAGATCACCCTCAGAAAGTGTTGTATTTGGTTTCATCTTTTGTCCGTTTAACCGAATGTGTCCATTTTTCATTTTGTCTACAATCGCGGTTCGGCTCCAATCTGAAATATATGTTGATAAAGCTTTGTCGATGCGATGAGAGCCAAAGACTGTTTCTAATACAATGGTTATTTCTGTAGTGCCAGCTTCTTGATATTGCATAATCGAGATTGTAGTTGTTGTTTCAACTGGTTCTTTTTGAAACAAATCAAGCGTTTCTACATGATCCGAAAACGATTTATAAATGTGAAGTTTCTTATTCCACGTATGGCCTTTAGGACATTTGTAAATGGCAAAGCGGTAAATGTTCTTTCCATTTGCGTTGTGTCTGCGAATGTTCGTATCAGTAAAAAGGGTAGTACGACCGCAATTTTTACAATGTTTGTCGGCTTTCATTTCAAATTCATTTTCATATAAATTCCACGAAAGTTGTACTTTCTGCATTTTCCTTCACCTCTTATATAGTGGTAAAGGAACGTAATACAGCTATTTGGATGTCTTGCAGTATGATTGGGGACAAAATAGACAAAAATAAAAAGAGGTTCCCCTGATAGGAACCTCCGTAAAACATCATACTACAGATGTGTTACGTTCCTTTGTAATGGGAAATGGGCAGACTACTCCCTTGATAAAGCTCGTAGCTTTTTTGAGAGTAATGCTATCCAATTGCTGATCCATTACAAAGTAAATGTTGGCATACGTAGTAGATGTCCTTTCTTCCAAATAGATTTGTTCATAAGTATAACATAAAAGTTTGAAAATTCAAAATCGTTCACCCGCATTAGCGGGTAGTAAGAACCCACCTCAAAATTCAGCGAAAACAAAGAAATTAGGTGAGGGATCAACTGCCCGTAAAAGCCCGATTGGCTCAACTAATAATCCGTGGGGGATGAAGAAAACCCCCACGGATTAAAGTTTCACTTTATGTGAAAAAACACCAGCTATCGCAATAGCTGGTGCATAAGATTAAATAAGTTTAAATAAGAATGAGCGCAGTTCTTCTGCGATTTCTTCAGAGACAGAAAAAGCATGCTCTAAGTAGCCGGGTTCGTTTAAATCGTCAGTGCCGATGATTGCAAATTTATTACGCTGCATATCAAGGACAATCGTTTTACCATAATGACGATCGGAGTATAAAAGCGCTAAATCGTGGCGTTCATTTTCTCCCATAAAACTAACGAAACGCGTTTTTGTAGCGACTGTATCGTCGTACAGAAAGAAACGTTCTTCCATACACATAGCTCCTTTTTTAAATATCTAAGTTTAAGTGAGGCTTATGGTCTAAATGGTGATGCGTTTTAATAAAGCGTACAGTTCTTGTTTTGTAGCGCATAACGATAGAATACGTTTCTGCTAAATCTCCGCCAAGGAATTTCACACCATCTAGTAGTTCTCCAGCAGATACACCTGTTGCTGAGAAGATTGCATCGTCACCAGATACTAAGTCATTTAACATAAGAAGTTGACGAGGATCTTCTAATCCCATTTTACGGCAACGTTCTTCTTCTTCTTCATTCATTGGAACTAAGCGTGCTTGCATTTCGCCTTCAAGACATTTTAATGCCGCTGCAGAGATAACGCCTTCTGGAGCACCGCCAACACCAACGAATAAGTCGATCCCTGTTCCTGGAAGAGCTGTTGCGATTGACGCACCAACATCGCCATCACCAAATAGTTTTACACGTGCACCTTTTGCACGTATACGGTCGATAATATCTTGATGACGTTCACGTTCTTGGATGATAACCGTTAAGTCACGAATTTTTTTGTTATTTGCTTCTGCTACAATTTCAATTGTTTTTTCAATTGGATCATCTAAGCTAATTTTACCAGCTGCTTTTGGACCAACCGCGATTTTTTCCATGTACATATCCGGAGCATGAAGAAGGTTTCCTTTATCTGCGACTGCGATAACTGCCATTGCATTTGCAAGACCTTTAGCAACAATGTTTGTACCTTCTAATGGGTCAACGGCGATATCCACTTCTGGACCGTTACCTGTTCCTAGTTTTTCACCAATATACAACATTGGTGCTTCATCAAGTTCTCCTTCACCAATTACAACAGTACCTGCCATGTTTACTGAATCAAACATATCACGCATAGCGGTAGTTGCTGCATCATCTGCTTCGTTTTTCTTTCCGCGGCCCATCCATTGTGCGGATGCTAAGGCTGCTGCTTCTGTTACACGGACAATTTCTAATGCGAGTTCACGTTCCAAGGTGGCATTCCTCCAATTTCAAAAATCATACGAATATAACTATAACAAATTACGAAGAAAAGGTGAATTCGAAAAATTGTCGATTTTTTCAAAAGAAACGGTTACAATTAACATGTAAGTGCTTTTAATTTCCAGGTAGGTGACATTCATGTACTTTGTAGACAGAAAAAAAATAGAACAAATGTTAACATGTTTAGAACAAGTAGTAGATACATTTCAAGAGAAAAAGCAATATGAAACTGATTTTGAATATTACGCATTAGAGCGCATGTCGCATCTGATCATTGATTGCATATTAGATGTTGGTAATGCAATGATTGATGGATTTATTATGCGTGACCCAGGAAGTTATGAAGATATTATTGATATTTTAATGGATGAAAAAGTCATAAGTGAGGAAGAAGGAAAAGGAATAAAAGAAGTGATTCTTCTTCGAAAAATGCTTATGCAAGATTATATTCAAATGAATCATGAAGAATTATATGAAACGATTCAAAAACAAATTGCTGTGGTAGAAAAATACCCTGCGAATATTCGCCGTTATTTAGAAAAGGAATTAGGACCCGTATCTGCATTTGTAGCAGAATAAGTATATGGATAAAATCCCCAAAGCCTTTTGGGGATTTTATATTGTCCTTGATAGCGGTTAAAAGGAGAAGGATGAGAAATGGGGGAAGCACGTACAACGAAAGACGAAATTGTACACCTTTTAAAAGTAGACGGAGAGCACACCGTTGCGGCACTAGCCGAATCACTGGGAATTACAGAGATGGCGGTACGTCGGCATTTAAGTAAGCTTGAGAAAGAACAGATTATTTATTCTAAAATGGTAAGACAGTATGTTGGAAGACCTACATATTTATACGGACTAAGTCCAAAAGGGGAAGATACATTCCCGAAAGAGTATAAACAGTTTGCAATAAATATGCTGGAAGATTTAGCTCATATTGGCGATGAAGAAGTGTTTCATCATGTGTTACAAGCAAGAACGAAAAGAATGGAAGAACAGTTACAAAAACGGGTGAGTGGTCAAGATAACTTGGCATATAAAATGCAAGAAGTAGCTGCTATTCAAGAAAAAAATGGCTATATGGTACAAGTAATAAAAGAAGACGAACATTCTTTTATCTTAAAAAAGCAAAATTGTCCATTAATGGCTGTTGCAGAGAGATTTCCACAGATTTGTGAAGATGAGAAAAATATGTATAAACGATTGTTTTCAGAAGCAGATGTAAAAATGGTAACAAATATGTGCGATGGGAATTGCCATTGTTCATATCGAATAAAAGAGAAAAAATGAACGTTATGGGACGCTTTAGGATAAAGCGTTTTTTTCTTTTGGAAAAAGGGTTAATATAAGAAGTGTATGAACGCCAGTATAAAAAGGAGAGACAAGATAGATGTATAAAGGCTATTTAATCGACTTAGACGGTACAATGTATCGCGGCGAAGAACAAATTGAAGAGGCAAGCGACTTTGTGAAAGTACTGCAAGAACGCGGTATCCCGTATTTATTTGTAACAAATAACTCAACGCGTAAACCAGAGCAAGTCGCTGAAAAACTTGTTCGTTTCGATATTCCAGCTAAGCCAGAGCAAGTATTTACAACGAGCATGGCAACGGCGAACTTTATTTATGAGCGTAAACAAGATGCAACTGTGTATATGATTGGTGAAGAAGGATTGCATGAAGCGCTTGTGGAAAAAGGGTTTGAACTTGTGGATGAAAATCCTGACTTTGTCGTTGTTGGATTAGATCGTGACATTACATATGAAAAGCTAGTGAAAGCATGCCTTGCAGTACGTAATGGTGCGACTTTTATTTCAACAAATGGAGACATTGCGATTCCAACTGAGCGTGGTTTATTACCTGGGAACGGTTCACTAACATCTGTTGTAACGGTATCCACAGGTGTAGAACCAATCTTCATTGGTAAACCAGAATCCATTATTATGGAACAAGCGCTAAAGGTGCTTGGTATAACGAAAGAAGAAGCGCTAATGGTTGGGGATAACTATGATACTGACATTTTAGCGGGGATCAATGCAGGTATGCACACACTACTTGTCCACACTGGAGTCACAACTGTGGAGAAGTTAACGGAATATGAAGTACAACCGACAAAGGTTGTGCATAAATTGACGGAGTGGATTGAGAATATGTAATGAGGAGCAGGCAATCGCTTAGGTTGCCTGTTTTTTTTATGCATAATTGCATATTTATTATGATATAAAATATAAAATTTAATTATTATCATATATAATAAAAGTAAAAAAAGAGACGGGGGGCTGAGGGATGTATATGATGTCATGTATTGCCTTTACTCTAACATTATGCATCTTGGCTTTCGTACTATGGAAAATATACAAGATAAATAGTATGAAAAAGAAAATAGGACAACTTATTGCAGCGTATCCTCGTGTGAAGCGGCGCTGGCTTGCGTTAATTGGACCAGCATATTTCATAGGACAACTTATTTTTACATATATTCAATACATAAATGGAGATATCAATAGCTTTGAGAAATTTTTAATTAAAGCAGGAGTTTATACTGTAACAAGTTGTTTTATGATTCTGTTAGTCATCCACATTATTAAAAAAGTAGAAGTATATGAAAAGGGAGTTGTTGATGGATTAAACTTTTATTCATATGCAGAGTTAAAAGGATATAAAACATCCACATGGGAAAATCCAAAGGAAAATATTTTCCTATATCGTGGACAAGAAAAAATGAATGACAATGTAAACTTACTCATTAGACAAGAAGATATGAGTGAGCTAGAAAGTATTCTACAAAGATATATTCCTAAACTTATACTGAAATGAAAACTCACCTTATGAAGGTGGGTTTTTCATTAAAATACGCGATATGATTTCAATTTTAAATTACTCCTTTTATTGTATAATTGCATATTTTGTAAATCTTGGCAAAAATTAAAATGGATATAAGGAGATGAAGCGATGGAAAAATTCATTCTTGCAATTATTTTATGTATAGTACTTCTTGGTGTATTTATGATGCTTCGAATTGTGATCCAATTCAATAAAAGAAAAAGTGAACTGGGAGCAAAAGTTTCCTCATATTATCCTAAGTTAGGACCATTATTTTTGAGAACAGGTTCCTTCATATTTGTTACTTACTTTTTTGGAGGTGCATGTATTCGATTGTCTTCTCACTATCATGAAGTAGATCATGTACTGTTTATAATAAAGGCAGCAAATTATATAGGTATCATTATTTTAAGCGCTATCATTACGGTACAATCTTTTAGAAAAACAGAAGTCTATGAAAAAGGGATTATTATAGATTCAAGATGTTATTCTTATGCTGATTTAAAAGGGTATAGTATTCTTCATTCTCAGTATGACGCAGATAGAATCTTTCTTCAGGAAAAGCCAGAAAAAGAGATAGAAATTAGCTCCTCTATTCAAACGAAAGATATAGCTGTATTTGAGGAAGATATTAAACAATTTGTTCCGAGTGTAAATCTTAACATGTCTAGGTATATGATTTAAATAAGAGACTCCGCCTTCGCAGAAGGCGGAGTCTTTTATTTAAATACACAATTCACAACTCCTTGCACTTCGTCAAGATATTGCGTGATGAAAGATTTGTGGATGAGGCTGTGCATAAACGATTATATGTTTCATGTTTGATTCTCCTGTTTGTGGATATGTGGATAGTTTGTTCTCATTTTTAAATAAAGTATTTGTATAACTGTGTGGTTACTTTGGTGCTTGCAGTTAAATTATTAATCCCCTGAAATTACAAAAAAGATGGAAAAATAGTAAATATGACAAATAAATACAAATTATTATAGAATATATAGATGGATAAATAGAAAAAGAAGGGGATATGAAATGAATATTATTGAAATTGAAGGGTTAGAAAAATCATTTGATCTTGGTGATAGTAAAACGAAGATATTAAAAGGAATTCATCTTCAAATTCAAAAAGGTGATTTCGTTTGTATTATGGGGGCAAGTGGATCAGGGAAAACCACTCTTTTACAGTTGCTTGGAGGATTGGATATTCCAACAGCGGGAAGCATTCGAGTAGATGGGACAGAAATTTCATCATTAAAAGAAAAAGAACTTGCATTGTTTCGAAGGCATCAAATCGGTTTTATTTTTCAGCAGTTTAATTTAATACCGGTATTTAACGCGGAAGAAAATGTAGGATTACCGTTACTGTTAGATAATGTCCCGCAAAAAAAAGCAACGATAACAGCGAAGCGGTTATTAGAGCTTGTTGGTTTAAAGGGAAAAGAGCAACATTTACCATCGCAGTTATCTGGCGGACAGCAACAGCGGATTGCAATTGCAAGGGCATTTGCGAATGAACCAGCTATTATACTAGCAGATGAACCGACCGGGGCATTAGATTCTGAAAATAGCAAAAATATTATTGCAGTACTTCGAAATGCTTGTGATGAATTAGGACAAACGGCAGTTGTTGTAACACACGATCCGTTTGTAGCAGCTCATGCGGATAAAGTTATTTTTTTATTAGATGGTGAAGTAATTCATGAACATGTTGAAAACAAAGGCTGGAAATTCCGTCATATTCCGCAGCAAGTGACTAAAATTCAAGAGATTATGAATAGGCACTTTAAGGTAGGTGATAAGAGCGATGTCTTGGACAATTAAATATGCGTTAAAATCTATTAAACAAAATTGGCTAAGAAACATGTTAATTGCTTTTGGGGCTGCCTTAGGTGTTATGCTAGCAACGATGCTATTACTTGGGAATCAATCTGTGGAACAAAGCGTGAAAGAGCAAGTTGTGAGTCGTTACGGTGATTATGATTTGCAATTTGGTTATATAAAAAATGATATGTATTTACATAATGAGCAATTAAAAGAACTGAATAGTCTTGAAAATGCTGTGAAAATATCAAAAGTACTTATACCTTATCCGTTACCAAATGATAAAGCGCTTGCTGGTAAACCATCGTATTGGGGTGTTGAACAAGATTCTCCCGATATGCATTCTTATAAAGTTAAAGAGGGGCGATATCCGAAAGAAGGAGCGGAAGTAGCGCTTACAAAGGGGTATGCGGATCGAGAAAATATAAAAGTAGGAGATGCGATTAGCCTGCCATTTCCCCCACACGGTGAAAAGGCTGTTAAAGTTGTAGGGATTTTGAATCCGCCATTGATGGCAGCAATGGGACATAGTGCATATTTTCCGATTAGTTGGATGCAAAAGGAGTTAAGTCTACAAGATCAATTTAATCTTGTTCAGGTGAAAACATCTGATGTCAATATGAAGAGAATGATTGCGAGTGAGGTAAATAAGAAGTTTGAAAATATAAAAATAGATCAGCGTACATATGTAGATAAAGCATTTGAAAGATTGAATGTGATGAAACCATTAATTTTTAGCTTAGGTGGCATCGCTCTATTTGTTGTAGCGCTTTTGATTATGGGCAGTTTCTTTTTATCTGTAAGAAGTCGCTTTAAACAGTGGGCTTTATTACGTGCGCTTGGTAGTAATCCAAACCAAGTTATTCTCGTCGTTTTATTCGAAGCGATATGTATTGGAACGATCGGCTCGCTCGTAGGAGTTGTTCTTGGTGCTAGTACACATCAACTCGCCGCTTCTTTTATTAACAAATGGGTGAATGTAGAGAGTACAGGGCAAGAATCGTTTTCTATTTCAGGCGAGATTTTACTAATTACATTTTTACTAGGCATTATGATGTCTGTAATAGGCGCAATCATACCAGCGTTTATGGTGAGAAAAATCCCTCCTGTTGAAGCGTTAAGACCAGGGCTTCCGAGCAATCAAAAGAAAGAACGGAAATGGAGTATCTTTAGTCTTATTATTTTAATAGTGGGTGCAATAATTGGCTTAAGCGGTGCAGTCGCTGAGAAGTACATTGGGTTTAACCCAGGTGCAGCTGGAGCGCTTTTGTTTGCAATTGGTTTGCTATTTACAATTCCATTATGTATTCGTGTTATTACACCGGTTATCGCTAAACCATTTCAAATGATATTTCGTATTGAGACAACGATTAGTGGCCGAAATGTTATTCGTTATCGTAAAAAGGCGGCTGTGTCAGTCGCAATCTTAGCGTTTGGATTTATGTTATCGCTAGTTGGAACAATGTATGTAAATGCGATGTATGAAGGGATGAAACAAGGTTTACAAAAGAACTTACCAGCAGATTTAGTCATTCGTGTTCCGATGGAATCAACAGGGATTGAAAGTCTACCATTTAATTGGTTAGAAAAGATCCAAAAAGTTGAAGGGATAAAAGAAATTGCCGGAATCGCTTCTGATTTTACATCCAAACTCGTCAATTATAATTTTAAGAAGGCAGATGAAGAATGGTACGAGTTTGTGAAGCAAAATAAATTTGATTATGAAGTAATGGAAGTTGTCGGTACCGATATAACTGCGTTTCAAAAAGTGACTAAGATGAAAGTTGTTTCTGGACAAAGCTTGAGTACGCCATTAAAAGATGGGGAAGGAGTCATTACAAAAACAACGGCAAAAAATTTAGGTGTTAAGTTACATGATACGATTGAAGTGCAAGGGAAAGGAAGAGAAAAACAAAAGATTCAAGTAGTTTCTATTATAGAGAAAGATTTACGACATCGCTTTAGCTCTTATATCTTTGTAAATGAACAATGGGCGCGAAATATGTTTCATGTAAAAGGATATGAATCGATTCAAATTATGGCGGACTCTAACATACCTTTTGAAGCAATTAAGAAACAAGTGAAACAGATAACAAATGGTAAAGACAATGTAGAGGTTATCAATAGTTATGATTTGTTAAAAGAGCAAGAACAGTTACTATCCCAAATGGTGATGTTAATTCGTTTATTAGTAGTAATTATCTTTGTGATTTCAGGTATTGGATTAATGAATGCCATTGTGGCAAGTTTACATGAAAGACGCGCTGAAATTAGTATGATTCGTGCCGTAGGAGCTAATCCTAAGCAAATGCGAAGAATTGTATGGTTAGAAGGTACGTTACTCGGCGCAATAGCCGGATGTATAGGAATTGGAGGCGGCATAATTTTCAGCTATATCGTTTTATCAAATTTAGAATTAACCGTTATTACAATTCCATATAATCAAGTTCTATTACTAGCAGCAGCAAGTGTTATACTTGGGACAAGTGCAGCAATGATTGCTTCATTCCAGTTAAGGAAATTTAAACTAAGTGATACGCTTAAAGAATTATCAGCATAAGAAAGACCGCTTTTATAGCGGTCTTTTTTTACTAATATGTTTACAGTAGAACTCGTTTTTCCTTCGCTTCTTTTATCCACATTGGAAACTCACTTAATAAATTGTTATATAATGTTTCATCTGTCGTTTTTTCAATATCCCGAATGTAGAAAAAGTTAGCATTATCGATGAAACGCCCATCCATTTCATCAAGTTTTCTTAATACATCAAATTTGCCATCACCGATACCGACAAATTGCCAGAAAATCGGTTGGTTAGAAGAGAAGACAACTGGCTTTTGAATTCCTTTTTTACATCCGCCATCGTTAATGAAAATAACAAAGGCAGGCTCTTCACTTTTTTCTTCAATTGTATATTTTTTAATGATATCTTCCATTACTTGTGGCTCATCATTTCGGCCAAATTTATGAATAGAAGAGTTGTTTAAAATATGGTTTTCTACATAATTAGCAAAGTCTTTTTCAGTAACAGCTGGCAATCTAGAAAACTCATTATCATATACCCAAATATCTAACGAGCCGTCGTCATCAAATTGACTTGCAACTGCAAGAATACGTTCGACAACATCTTGGACAGTGCCGTTCTTATATAATGTTCGCATTGAACCAGAAATATCTAATACGAGTGCGACTTTTGCAACGACACCTGTTAATTTCTTTTTCTCTAATACAACTCGTACTGCTTCTTTTCTTAATGTAATTGTTCCCATTCTAAATCACTCCTGTTATCAATTTAAGTAGTGGGAAGAGAATTGTGGATAAGCTGAAGCGCTTTACTTACAATTTCCTCTGCTGCATATATACCAATTTCCTCTGTTTTTGAGATGTGAGATAGTAAGTTGCCTTGTTTTGTTTCAAGTTCACCGTGAAGAGGTGCAAATGCGTGATTTGCTCCTTCTAGCATACATAAATCAAGCAAAGAGTCTCCAGCTGTAATGACTGTGCTTGCCTGGAGTCTTTCTTTTATGTACTGAACAGCATCCCATTTGTTCACTGGTTTTGGTACAAAATATAATTTTCTGCCTTGTAGTGAGTAGGTCCATCCTTGTTCGTCTAGCCAAGCAGTGAAAGAAGCTAGTTCTTCATTGGGAATATGCTCACGCTTGATGATGCAATAGTGAAATAAGTGATCTGCTGTTTTTTGAGAAATGACCCAGTCTTCATGAGAAATCTGCCTGAATTCCTTTAATACATCTTCTTTTTCCAAGCATTCTGTTGAAAGCTTCTTTTGTATCGTTTCTTTCCAAACGAAATCTTGTTTGCCGTTATGAAGAATATTGCCGCCATTACTTGTAATCGCATATTCTGGAACGACTTCAGTTTGAAATAGTGTAATGCGCTGAAACTGCTCTATTGTTCTTGTTGTGACAGGAATAAACTCCGCTTGTAATTGTAACTTTTGTAATAGTGAAATGGCTTTATGTGTTATAAAAGAGATTTCTTTACCATCCAATGTTTCGATAAGCTGAATATGTTCATCTTCTATATTCGCGCGAAACGATTTGCGAGAATAAATGAGTGTTTGATCAAGATCACTTGCGAAAATCATGAAGGTTTCCCCCTAAGAGGTTTGATTAATCCACAGCACGAGTACGTCATATCTTTATAAATTTCTACTGGTACATTTTTTTCTTTTGCAAGAAGTAAAATGTGCTTTAAATCTGGATTGGTTTCTTCCTGAATTAAAATTTTCCACGGTACTCGTCTTAGCAGGACGCGTGTTGTTTCTCCAACTCCTGGTTTAATTAAGTTTATATCCTCAATTTCAAAGTGTTTTTGAATCGAGGTGATATCTTGCAGCCCTTGCCAAGATGGTTCTGTATATGTTGAGATAATATGCTCTAGTTGTTTTGTGACGTCAGAGCTGGTGGAAGGAAATAATGCTGTAACCTCTTCAATAAAGAAATTAGACAAGTCTTCCTTTTCTAGTTCTTTATAATATTTGCCGCCGTGGAAGTCTTTTGGTCCAATGAAAGCGTCGTTTAAAACCGTGCGACTAATTAATCCTGATACGGTCGCGTTTAAACATGCGCTTGGGATGAGAAAGTCTTCCCTTGTTCCATAAATAGAAGTACAGTAACCTGGATCGGCAAGTACAGCCAAGCAGTCTGAAATATATTCATGATTTTTTTCATTAAATGAATGTACAGCTTGATTCAATTCCTTTTTGATAGCCCCTTTTCCAGTCCAACCATCGATGAATTGAATGGTTTGATTGGGGTGCTGTTGCAGGATGTAATGAAGAGCATTTTCATCAATGCCGCGCCCGCGAATAATTGAAATACAATAATGCGGCAAATCAAGATTATATTGATAACGAATGTATCGTTTTATTAAAATGCCGATGGGTGTGCCAGCTCGTGCTAGTGAGACGAGAACAAGATTTTTTCCTCTCGTCCTTATAATTTGTTCAGCCACTACACCGGCTGCAATCGCCAATTTCCGTTTGTATTGTTCGAGTGAAGTAAAGAATAAATCCATATATGGCTTGGATGGTTTATATTCTATCGGAAGCATTTCAGAGTAATGTGTACCAGATTGAATGGCGCGTTCCCTTTCTTCTGTTGGGCTTTCTTTCATAACATCACTAATATCTTTCAGTAGAAAAATAGCATCTTCTGCGCTATAACTCCCGATGCATTGTAATATTTTTGTTTCTGTCATATTTCTTCACCTTCGCTTTCTACTAAGCTCTTAAATGAAACGATATGAATGAGCGGAATGACTGTTTGCAATTGTGTAAGAAGGGGATGTAAAGTATCCTTCTGTAAATCACGTTCTATAAAAAGAAAGACTTCATCATAGTCACCATGTTCGATATTATAAAAATAATTTATAATGCTATCGTCTTCAGGACTCTTATAGGAAAAACGATTATGAATGGCATACTGTTCGTCATTGCTATAAGGGTGAATAGGGCTTCGTGTTGTTGATTGATAGGAAATGTTTCCCCCCATTTCAGCCGCAATCCGCATTGGAATATACATAAATTCACCAGTTCCTAAGCATAGTGTACGTTTACCTTTTCTTTTTTTCCGTAACTCATTACCAATCTTTCTCGCAAAAGAGTGGATATGCTCTTGTTCATTAGCTGAAATCCCGAAGCGCCCTGTGCATTTTATGTAGTAGGCATCATGTTCTATAGATGTATAAGGCAAAGTAGGACACGAAATTGTATGTTTTTCTAATTTAGATTCTATTGATTCATAAATAGTTTCATCGTGAGAAGGAGTAGTGGTAATGGGACTGCCAATTATTTTAAGTGAACCGCTTAATAGAGAAATAATATGAATTGTTATATCAAGTTCTTTTTCAAGTGCTGTAAATTGTTCTCTGTTCGCATCAGAACGCCAATCTAGTAAAGAAGCGACAGTGTATTCTTTTCTTGGAAACTTTTCTTGGATAGATTTAATGATATTAAGGGCGGTTTTTCCTGTTGTCATTTCATCATCCACAAGGACGATTTGGTGTTCGTTTTGAAAATAGCTTTTATCCACATAACAACGATGCGAAGTTGCATGAGAATGTTCTTCTTCAAATGTAATAATTGGCTCCATTTGGGAGATGGTTTCTCTTGTTGTATGCATGTATTTCGCATTTTGAAAGCATTGAAACATAGCGTGACCTAATGCAGTAGCTGTTTCAGCAAATCCGATAAATAGAACTTCCTCTTCTAAAGGAAATTGATGTTGTAAAATGATTTCAAGTTCATTGCAGCTATCGTCTTTAGAAGAAATGAGATTGAGAATTTCCTCTTGAAAAGGATGAATCGTGTCATGCAGCACTTCCATATATCTTGCCGCAAGTCCACACCCACCGGCTAAAGAGACTGTTGGTAGAACAGGAAGGTGTTTGCCTAAAATGGTACTTACAAATAGAAAACCACGTTTCTTATTTATTCTGGCTGCCATTTGAAAGAGCTGATCTAATGATAATGCATATGGATTATTTCGTACGTCTATATGGACAGTTATATTATTTAAAATATGATATGTGTTGTTTTGATTCTGAGGTAAGGAGATCGATGAAAGTTTGCTGTTCATTTAGCACCCCGTAAATATTAGATTTTAGCAGTGTTTTTCGAGCCCAGTTTAAATGGGGCTTTACTTCATTCATTTTGTTAGCGAAGCTACTTTTCATAACCCCGTTATATGTATGAGCATTTTCACAAATTGCTTTTGCATCTAAATAATCTTCTAGCGTTACAACGTGCATAGCTTGTACGAGCTTAATGTGAGAAGGATGGATGACTGTTTTTCCAATTAATCCGTTTGCTTGATCTAGCAATACTTCATGAATTAATCCATCTTCATAGCGATGAAGCATTTCCTCACGCATTGTAAGCCCAGCGTTTCCGAGTGATTCACGAAATGGCGTTTGCCGGAGCTGTGGTTTGAGAACACGCTGTCTGTTTCCGAAGTACTCCCACACAGGACCAGAGATAATATATTCGTCTGCCTGTCTAGAAAAAATATTAATAATATCAGAAATACAATCACGAATAACAGAAATGTCATAGATGGTTGTATCTTTATTACGGCGAATACCAAATATACCTGAAAAATCGGTAGCGCCAATGCGAACATTCAAAATGGAATCGCGATAAGAATCCAGTATTGTCTTAATTGCTAGCAATGCTTTTGTACGCGTTTCTTTATACATAATTTCAGGTGACTCTAAAATAGGCATCCCGTAAAGTGCAAGGGAATATGTTTCGTTTATGTATCGTAGTTCATTAATATAGGACGTTCCGTTAGCTGATGTGAATTTTGGAAAGACAAAGCCGCATATGCAATGAACGGCACTTCCTAGTTCAATTACGATGGAACGCATTTGCTTCGGCTCACGAACCCTAATAAAAAGCAGTGGTATGTCTGATGGATGAAGCTTATCTGCATCTATCAGATGTGCGAGTAATTGGATTTGGATGATAACATTTTGCTCTGCAAATTTCATATCTCCATCACTAACGGAGTCCTCTAAACAAAGTACAATCGATGTAGCGCCCTCATGTTTCTTTTTAACGATGTCATCTGCAATTGTTTCTTTTGTACCAGGTGTATATAGAGTAGCACCTAATGCATAAGCTAATTGGTCTTTTGCCATGTCCTTGGAAAAGGCGATTGGTTCTTGATAGAAAAGATTTTTCTTTTCTTCAAGGGATAAATAGGAAAAATACCTCACGTTGTCACCACCTTATTTTGAGCCTGCGACCCAGTTCATGTTCCATTTATAATGCCGATCCATGTCTCGGTGTCCTTTGCATAACTGTAAAGTCATCTTAGATTCACCTCATTCAGGATAGTTGTTAATTCAATCGTAACATGACAAGAAAAGTTTTCCATATATAATTTCGAAAAAATTACAAAATTTTTAAAAATAAAGATGAATTGTAGGTGAAATGTAGAACTTGGTTAGTGGAGTGTTTAGAGGAGAGGAAGAAAGAAGATGGATATACACAAATTAACTGAAATAGAAGCACAAGAGATCAATACATGGACGTATGAAGAACCATATTCGATATACAGTTTTTCAGGAAGTGAAGAAACAATAGATGAATTGTTGGATGGTACATATTATGGTTGCTGCAATGAAAGTGGAGAACTAGTTGGATACTTTTGCTTCGGAGAAAATGCACAAGTACCAGGGGGAAGAGAGGCAAATTTATACACCGAGGAAGACACCTTAGATATTGGACTTGGAATGAAACCAGAGCTAACAGGGAAAGGGATGGGGAAAAGTTTCGTTCAAGCTGGAATGAACTTGGCAAAAGAGCAAATGCAACCGAAGAAGATTCGTTTAAGTGTAGCAGGTTTTAATAAACGTGCCATTACGTTATATCAACAGGTAGGCTTTACAGTAGAAATTACCTTTTTCAGCCGAGGGAGAGAATTTATTCTAATGACATATTTCTGTAGAGAAAAGGGAAAGTGAAGAATCATATGAAAAATAGGAATAATTGCGTGATTGAAAGTTAAGATTTGTATGGATTGTTGCAAAAAGAAAAAGACCAATTTTTTATCGGTCTTTTCATATATCTTATTCAACGATCGGCATCTGTTAGTTCAGAAAAAGAATATAATCTTGGGACAATGTTTGTGAATAATTCTTATATGGATAGTTTCAATGAGAACCTATTATTTTTTCTACGATCTAATTTTTCTAGGACCGACAATTAATTTGATTGCAGTACTTTTCTCATTATTGATTGTAATATCTGTAAATGCTGGAATGAGAACGAGGTCGATACCGCTAGGAGCTACAAATCCCCTTGCAATAGCAATGGCCTTAATCGCTTGATTTAAAGCACCTGCCCCTATTACTTGAATTTCTGTATTGCCTTTTTCTCTTAATACGCCGGCAATTGCACCTGCCACTGAATTAGGATTTGATTTTGATGAAACTTTTAATATATTATCCATATAAGTTGCGCCCCCTGTTATTTAATGTATTTCCGAAAGAAGTCCCTATCTTCAAGCTCGTGACGGGCAAGAGCCCAGCGGTAAGGTGGGGATGAATTTCGGTTAGGCATAGCCTAAAATAACTCTTGGCAAATACACGCATGTTTTGCCCATCCATATTAGGATGTAGTTTCCCTTCGCCAATGTTTGTAGGTGTAGGCAACTTCTCATGCAAGAAGGCATGTGGTTGACAGTTCTTTCCCAATCAGAACTGATACAGAGCCACCATAGAGCCAAGAACTAGGGAATCATTCTTGGGTATGCAACCTACGAACGGAGTTCACGAAAGACTGAGGCTAGACAACCAGGGCTTTTTACAAGCCCCCACTTCAAAACATGTTAGCGTTTAAGTGGTGGGTAGTTGGCCTAATATTCAGATCTAAATCAAACAGAACAATTAAATGTATTACTATTCATTCGCTATTTCTTATGTTATTCCTGTTTGATCGTGTAAATAAAAAAATGATTGGTTTATGAGGCAATCGTGAAAAGACAGAAAAAACATAACGCCCCATGTGAAAAAAATCATGAGGCGTTATGTTTTTTTATGTTTCAAATGAAAGTATTGCATGAAATTTCCTTGATTAGAGGTTCACCTTATTCTGCATGATCCGCTCGATGTGCCAAACGACTAGACGCAGCGGCAGCAATTGCCCCCACAATATCATCAAGGAATGTATGAACCTTCCCAGTTGATTTATCATTTAAGTATTCTAAAATACCTGGTTTTAATTTATCGATATATCCAAAGTTTGTGAAACCGATAGAACCGTACACGTTTACAATTGAAAGAGCGATTATTTCATCCACTCCATATAAGCCTTCGTCACGTTTAACGATATCTTGTAACGGTTCACTTAACATGCCTTTTTCAGCAAGGACGTCTAATTCTATCCCTGTAATTAGGGCGTTTTGAACTTCACGCTTTGATAGTACACGCTCTACGTTGTAGCGACATTCTGTCATCTCTAAATTTGGATGGTATTTTTTTTGGAGAAAGTGAACAAGCTCAGCAATATCATCGATTGTTACCCCACGTTCTTGCAATAGTTGTAATGCTCTTTCCTGTAGTTGATTTGATTCTTTCATGTTTATCACCTTTTTTTCTTTTTAGTATTTGTATACGTTTCTTTGCTTTATCATGTGCATAGGAATGAAAGGCGAGCACAAGCTCATATATATAAAGAAAAACCATAGGTGGCGACTTTGATGATTCAGCATATTTATGAGCATTATCAAATGCATGTCAAAGAATTAATCCCCCTTGGCCCCTATAAAAGCTTTTGGATTCGCAATAAAATTTATGTACTTCTTCCGATTGGAACTATGGAAGAAGAAGTGCTTGTTGAAATGAAAAAGTTAAGCGATTATATGAACCAACAGGGGGATATTACTGTTGCGACTTTCGTTCCGACTATACACGGTTACTATGTAAGTGAGATAGAAGAAACAAATTACTGCTTATTAAAAGGTATGCGTCTGCTCGAGCGGCACGCCACTTCGTTAGGAAGCGAGCTTTCATTATTTCATAAACGCGGTGCTTTTTTCCCCGAAGAAATAGATCAATTAAGTCGCATTGGTGAATGGAAGTCACTATGGGAAAAAAGGCTCGATCAGTTAGAGCGATTTTGGCAATCACAAGTGATGAATCACCCCTCAGATGTATTCGATCAGCTATTTATTGAATCTTTCCCTTATTATTTAGGGGTTGCTGAAAATGCAATTCAATACGTTGTTGATACAGAAATGGATGATACGCCTGAGCCTGCTGATGCCGCAACGATTTGCCAAGAACGCTTTACACCTTTATTATGGCAGCAAACCAATCGTTTAAAAATCCCTATCGATTGGGTATACGATCATCCGAGTAGAGATTTAGCCGAATGGATTCGCTACGTAACGATAGAAAAAAAGAAAGATTGGGAACAAACGATTTTTCAATTTATTACCGATTATGAACAAAATTATTCGTTGTCCTCTTTTGGGTGGCGTCTACTATTTGCACGCTTACTCTTCCCGTTGCAGTATTTTGAAACGATAGAACGTTATTATCAAACAGGAAATGAAGAGCAAAAAAGTGAATATAGAGATCGCTTAGAAGCCATTTTACACGATGTGAACCGTTCAGAGCAATTTATGAAGCATTTTTATGAATCCTTTCGTTTACCCGTTGATAAGTTAGGGATTCGGAAATTGGATTGGTTATCCTAATAGGAGCTTACAAAAAAGAGACCAGTTGTGGTCTCTTTTTTGTGAATATCTAGCTTTAGCGATTCTGAACGAGCCGCTTCTGCTTTTTATGATATCCAGCTCCAGCGGCTAGAATGTTCGGTGGCTTCGCGTCTTCCGCCGAGGCAAAAAGCGCCTCTATGTCAGAAGCTCCATCCCCCTTACATTCTAAGCAAGCCGCTTCCGCTTTTAAATTAAAATACTTGTTCTACTTCAATAACGCCTGGTACTTCTTCAAGTAGAGCGCGTTCGATACCAGCTTTTAGTGTGATTGTAGAACTTGGGCAGCTACCACATGCACCCATTAGACGTAGTTTTACAATACCATCTTCAATATCTACTAATTCAACGTCACCGCCATCACGAAGTAAGAACGGACGTAATTTATCTAATACTTCTAGTACTTGTTCTTGCATATTTGGGTTTTCCATTTTTATCGACTCCTTTCATCCATTTTATTATAATCAAGATACAGGGGAAAATCTATTTTTTCTGTTCTTGTTTTATTGTCGAAATATTGTATCATGTTTACAACGTGTTTTTTCAGTATAGGGGATACGAAATGGACTTGTAAAGGGTGGTGCTTATATGCCCATCCATTTAAATATCCTGTTAGGACAGGGAAATGGGGGAAAAGTAATGATAAATGTTCAAGTATATGGGGCGAAAGTAATTTGTGCGAGCTGCGTTGGAATGCCATCTTCAACGGAAACATTTGAATGGCTGCAAGCGGCAATTGGTCGTAAATATGAAGGACAAGAAGATAAATTCAAGTTTGAATACATTGATATTCAAGAAAAGCAAGAAGATGCGGATAAACAAGCATTTGTAGAACGCGTAATTGAAGAGGATTTGTTTTATCCAGTCGTTCTTGTGAACGGGGAAATTGTGGGAGAAGGAAATCCTCGTTTGAAAGATGTATACGAAGAAATCGAGAAATATTTATAATACAGAAGGCCTTTGTAATTACAAAGGCTTTTCTTATATGATCGCAAGGGAAAAATATCCATTAAAGGTAATTTTGTTAAGGAGGATATGTATGGAATGTGCAGTGAAATATAGTTTGCCAGAAGAGGTAAAGGGATTGATGGAGCAATATGTAAAGGGATTACAAGATATTTTTTTGCATGAACAATTAGTTGGGGTATATGTATATGGTTCGATTGCATTAGGGGCATTTCATTTGGAAACGAGTGACGTTGATTTTGTTACGGTAACAAGAGAAGTGGTTAGTGAGGCTGAAAAAATTCAAGTTGTTGAGTTACATAAAAAACTGAGTACAAGTACGTTAGGAAAGCGAATGGACGGCATGTATATCCCGTTTGCTGATTTAGGGAAGTACAACGAGGAAATGACACAGTATGTATATTGTGCGGAAGGGAAAGCTAGCGTAGGGCATTGGGATGTAAATGCTGTAACGTGGTGGACGTTAAAGAATCAGGGAATTACTGTTATGGGAAAGGAAGCAAGTGAACTTCCCTTTCAAGCGCCATGGAGTGATGTGATAAAAACAATGAAATATAATGTGGAACAGTACTGGAGTGAAAAAGCATCGCGCCCATACTTGTTTCTAATCGAAGAATGGGTAGAATCTGCTGTTGTGACGATGGGACGTATTTTATATACATTAGACCATGAAACCATTGTTTCAAAGGATGCAGGATTACAATATATGATAAGATCCACTTCTGGAGAATGGGAGCCTTTGTTACGAGAAGTTGAGCGGATACGAAATAATAAAGAGGCAAAGCGAACGATATCCATTTGGAGACGTGCAAATATGACGAAGAAGTATTTGTTTAGTGGAATAGAGGAATGTAAAAAGAAGTGGAAAGAGTAAAAAAAGAGTCATACTCAAATAGTGTGGCTCCTTTTTTATCCCGCTATTTGCGGGTAGTAATACTCCCACCTTAAAATTCGGCGAAAGCAAAGAAGTAAGGTGGGAGATAAACTGCCCGTAAAAGCCCGATTGGTGAGGGCTGATAATCCGTGGGGGATGAAGAAAACCCCCACGGATTAAAGTTTCACTTTATAGTGAATATTGTATTGGCTATAAAGCGAGAGAAATGAAAAAAATCTAATTTCCATGTAGAAATGAGGGGCTATTACTTAAATACTTGTTAGGATGATGTGGAACTTTTCTCATCTTTACGTACTTCGAAAAACTCATTTTTACACAGGTATTTAAAAATTCTTTGTGTAACTTTTTCTTCTTGATCTAATAAGAAACGATGATCAAAAGCGTAGAAGGATTGTCCCTTAATTAATTTCACGTAATACATAACATAGACCTCCACTGTATACGATTCAAATATTCATCATTATGTTATCCATTATTTGGATGAAAATACATGAGTTTTTTGTAAGTTATATTTGAGATAGAGAGGGGAAGAGTATGTTGATTTTGAACTTGTTGTTGGTAAATCAAAAATCTTTCGGATATTTTAAAATGCAATAAAAAAATGAGAATCTGAGGAAGGCTTGTCATTAGATGGAGACTATGGCAGTATATAAAAATATAGGAATTCCCTATATTTTTTTGAATTTCAAGTTCTTAATAGCTATTCTCACGAAGTTGTAAAAAAGGAATTGAAAATAATTTTTATATATTAGAATTCATGATAATAAATGGAGGAAATCAAATTATGTCTAATTTACCAAATTGCCCAAAATGTAATTCAGAGTACACTTACGAAGATGGAGCTCTTTTCGTTTGTCCAGAATGTGCGCATGAGTGGGCGTTAGAAGCAGAAACTGAAGATACAAAAGTTGTTAAAGATGCAAATGGGAATATTTTAAACGATGGTGATTCTGTAACAGTAATCAAAGACTTGAAAGTAAAAGGAACTTCATCAGTTATAAAAATCGGTACAAAAGTAAAAAGTATCCGTTTAGTTGAAGGAGACCACGATATCGATTGTAAAATTGATGGTTTTGGAGCTATGAAATTAAAATCTGAATTTGTTAAGAAGGCATAAATTTAGATTTTCATACAATTAGGTAGTAACAACAAAAACGTTCAGGAAGGGGAATTTTTCTCCTTCCTGATTTTATTTATAGCGTAATAAAAAAGGTTGCTGATGTTGTCAGCAACCTTTTTTGTTGTTAACCGTTATGATGTTTATACATCCAAAGAATACCGGACTTTAATAGCCTAGGAACACGGCCCATTAAAGGCTGATTTGCTAATAAACCGAAGCCATGTTTTTTACCGAGAGAACCGAGAACACCTTTTAATTTAATAACAGGCAATTCATCAGGAAGTGTTTCATTGTTCCAACGTTTCAATAATATTTGGACAATTTGTTCACCTTGGCCTTCAGCAAGCTGTGCAGATGGTGCATGTGGAAGAGAAGCACAATCGCCTACAACATAAACGTGTTCGTTGTTCGGAATATTGTGATATTTAGTTAATACAACCCGGCCACTACTATCGTGTTCGACTGGAAGGTTTCGAACAACTTCGTTTGCTTGAATGCCAGCTGTCCATACGATTGCATCGCATTCAAGTGGTTCATCATGGTTGTACACAATGTTTGGTTCTACTTTCGTAATGTTAGAGTTTCGTATAATTGTAACTTTATGCTTTGTGAACCACTCTTCTACGTATCTACTTAATTTCTCTGGGAACGGGAATAGAATGCGATCCTTTCGATCAAATAAGTAAATTTTTAAATCAGAACGGCTTTCACGAAGTTCACTTGCTACTTCAACACCGCTTAAGCCAGCACCAACGACAGCAACCGTTGCGTTTGGCTCTAAACTGTTTAATTGTTCGTATGTTTTACGCGTTTGTTCAATGGACTGCAGACTATGCGTATATTCCTTGGCACCTGGAACGTTATGATATTTGTCTTCACAGCCAAGTCCGATAATTAAATCATCATATTGGATTTCTTCACCGCTATCGAGATGCACGGCTTTATTTTCGAGATCAATATTCGATACAGTGCCATATTGAATATTGAGACGCGGATGCTCTGGAAACGGAATGCGAATATGCGTTTCTGAAATTGTACCCGCTACTAATGCATAATATTCTGTTTTAAAACAGTGGTATGGTACTTTGTCGATTAATGTCACTTGGACATCATCTGGAAGTTGATTGTTTGGAAGAAGCCGTTGCAGAATTCTCATTCCACCGTAGCCGCCACCTAGTAGTACGAGGTGTTTCATGATGGATTACCCCTTTTCTGTTGAAATATCCCCTAATCATATAATTATATATTGAAAAAATATTTTGACTTTACTCATTCAAATTATATCGAATTTGTGAACAAATAACAATGCATGAATGAGTACACTGTTGTACAATAAGAAGAAAAGTGGAACAAACTGTTTTAATTTGTATGTTGGAAAAACAACAGGTAGATTAGAAAAAACGATAGAAACCTTTTTTTTTAGGTTGGAGAGAGCGTCCGTTGATGGATAGAAGCGGTCAGTGCCTTTTTTGGCTCCATGCCGTGTGAAACCAGAAGGAGGAAATGAGTGGAGATCTTTTTCTGCTTTTATAGCTGTGATATATATGTTGGGAAATCCAAGTGGATTGATATAGAGAAGATCATTTGATTTGAAATGAAGTAGTGCAGCAACTAAATATGTTAGTAAGTGTAATGAAAATAACAAGAAACAGCTTGGTTTCTTATTTATAGATTCATTTTTTGGAGATACAGGGGGGATTGTTTTGATTAAGCCATTAATCGAATTTTGTGTAGGTAACCTTGCGAGCGGCTCACAAGCAGCGCTAGAAAAATTAGAAAAAGATCCAAATTTAGATGTTATGGAATATGGTTGTCTAGGATATTGTGGTATTTGTTTTGAAGGACCATTTGCACTTGTAAATGGTGAAGTGGTACAGGGGGCAACGGTAGAAGAGCTTGTGAAAAACGTATATGATTATTTAGATGAAAATCCAATGTTTTAAGGTGCTGCAAATAAGCAGCACCTTTTTTAATTGTCATTTGTTCCATTAGAGTAAAAATTTCTTTGGAGGAAATGCTAACAAAGAATTTGAACCTGTGAGGTGACAGAATGAACATGATTTGGAGACTCGTTGGAATTATCGGTATTCTTCTTATTGGATATTTACTTTCAAATAAGAAAAGAGTGACCGCGCTGCGTATTGTATTTGGTGGACTTAGAGGAATGGTGCCAACTCGCCTTAGTGATATTGCTAAATTTGGTTTAAAGTCAATTATCACCAAAGCACTTGTTAAGCGCTGCAATTGCCGGGATGTTTGTATAAAATAAAAAAAGGCCCTTTTCGAGAAGGGCTTTTTTCTTACACAATTTGTGTAAGAACGGCTCCTATAGTGAAGCCGTCAAAACGTTGTCAAATATAAGAAACAGGGGACATTCATATTGTGTTCCAAAAGCATGCATTTTATACTTAAAACAACAAATTATTTTTGGAGTGAATGAGGATGAACCAATTTTCTTTTACAAAAATGCATGGCCTTGGAAATAGTTATATATATGTGAATATGTTTGAAGAACAAATTTTAGAGGAAGAGCTAGCTCTTGTAGCGGAGAAAGTTTCGAATATCAATACTGGAATTGGGGCGGATGGAATGATTTTAATTTGTCCTTCTGACGTCGCACCAGTAAAAATGCGTATGTTTAATAATGATGGTTCAGAAGGAAAGAGCTGCGGGAACGGACTGCGCTGCGTAGCGAAATATGCGTATGAGCATAAACTAGTAGAAGAAACGGTGTTTACCATTGAAACATTAGCTGGAATTGTAACGGCTGAAGTAACGGTAGAAGATAATGTTGTCACGTTGGTGAAAATTGATATGGGAGCACCACGTTTAACGCGTGCAGAGTTACCGATGCTTGGTGAGGGGGACACACCATTTATTCGAGAAGACTTCTTATATAATAATCATCGTTATGCGTTTACCGCTGTTTCTATGGGGAATCCGCATGCTGTTATCTTCGTTGATGATGTGGAAGAAGCTCCTCTTACAACGCTAGGTCCAGTACTTGAGACACATGAAATGTTCCCAGAACGAGTGAATGTTGAGTTCATTGAAATTGTGAATGACACAGAAATGAACTTCCGCGTGTGGGAGCGTGGATCAGGTGTAACACAAGCATGCGGAACAGGAGCATGTGCATCTGTTGTGGCGGCGATTTTAAATAAAAAAATGGAACGCGGTAAAGAAATTACAGTTCATTTAGCTGGTGGCGATTTAATGATTGCATGGACAGAAGAAGGAACAGTTATGATGAAAGGTCCAGCAGAAGTCATTTGCCGCGGAGTGTATGAGTACAAGATAGAAGCGTAAAGATGTATAATAGAACGAGAACAGAAAGGAAGGTGGATTTCATGATTACTGTAACAGAACAAGCAGCATTTCAAATTAAAGATATGTTAAAAGATGCTGAAGAAGGAGAGAAATACGTTCGCCTTGCTGTACATGGCGGTGGATGTAGCGGTCTTTCTTACGGCTTAGGATTTGAAAGAGAACCAAGTGAAGACGACACAGTTCTTGAGTTTTACGGTGTTGAATTTGTTATTGATAAAGAAAGTGCTCCGATTGTCAAAGGAGTAAAAATTGATTACAAGCAATCGATGCTTGGCGGCGGGTTTACAATCGATAATCCGAACGCAATTGCATCATGCGGATGCGGATCATCTTTCCGCACAGCGACGAATACTGGTACTCCGGAAGAGTGCTAATGTAATGCTTTTCGTATCGAGATATGATTGAGTTTTGCAGATTTAATCAAACGATTATTTAATTCGCTATAAAGGAAAAGAGTGTCCGAAGACGGACGCTCTTTTTTTATTCATATAATCTTATTGGTTGTTAGGAGAATAAACCTATTTTATGGTGTTAGAGATAGGGATCTGGCTGCTTCAAAGTGCATGAAGTGTTACTGTATTTTCAAGGGGGATGGGAACAGTATGACTATCTGTAGTAGCTTAGGAAATAACTTGTACGGTATCTCCAGCCAATAATTTTAAGATAGCAGAAATGCTTATTAGAATAACGATATCCAAAAAAAAGGATTATTATGTTTGTTTTTCAATTTGTATATAATTGTTTTCGTTAAATTCACATAATGTTCAAACAAATAGTTCTAAAAACTCGGAAGTTATAGTATTCTTGAATTAAGAATAATTTTTCGACAAATAAAGACAAAAAATTATTGTGATTGAAAAATTTTATTTTATATCTGTGATTGCACAGACAATAAGGAGAAATGATTATGGCGAACAAACGTTGTAAATTACTTCATAAATCGTTTAAAGAATTGGTAAAAGAAAATAAACAAAAGATATTGAATGATAAACAAGAGATGGAAAAAATTGAACAACGTATTGAACAACGTTATATAATTAATAAATCGGCTTCCTAATTTAGATACGAAAACTTTGTTGATATACAAACAAGAAGATAATCGACTAGATGCAGTAGTTGGTTATCTTTTTTGTTTTTTCAGTGTTTAATCTTACAAAAGTGTAATATTCATGTCACGTTTTTGAATTTCTCCTCAAATGAAAAGGGATTATGATAACAACATCATAAAAAACATATGAGGTGAATAACGTGAAAAGATATATTGCACTTTTTAGTATTTTAATTGTTTTTGCTACGATGTTAGTTGGTTGCGACTTGAATCGTATGGGAAAAGATGAGTACTACGTACAAATTACAGTTGATGGAACGGAAAAGACAGGTAAAGCTGATGATGGTCGCACATACAAATCATTTGAGTATAAATTACCTGCATTCGATAAAGAAGGTAAAGAAAAAGAAATGGAATTTACAGCTAATAAGAACCTTCGCAAAGAAGCATTTTTACGCGTATATTATTCTGATAAAAAAGGTGTAACAGCGTGGGAAGAAGTGAAAAAAGACGAGCTTCCTGCGAAAGTGAAAGAAAAATTAGGTGTGAAATAATGAAGAAGGAGTTGACCTGTGGGTCAACTCCTTTATTTGTTTGCAAAATCCTCTTCTGAAATTACCGTAAATCCGTGTCTTCGGAATAAGGCTGTTGTTACACCATATCCATCTTGTTTGTTCCCATTGAATTCCCCTGTATAAATGGTAGAACTTCCGCAAGAAGGACTTCGTTCTTTTAAAATGATGTATTCCGGATTTAAATCTTTTATTTCTTCTAAAGCTTTATAAGCTCCTTGTACAAAAGCTTCGGTTACATCGTTGCCGTCTTGATCCATTACCTTTGCTTTGCCATCTAGTACATCATCGCCATTACCACCAATGATTTCTGCTGATGGACGCGGAGTAGGTAATCCGCCTAATACTTCCGGACAAACGAGAACAGTTTCTTCTTTTTGTAATAGCTCTTCGATTTTTGAAACGAGATTGTCATTTCCATCATAGCGGCAGGCAATGCCACCTAAACAAGCACTTACTACAATCATGTTTTTCTACCTCAGTTCATCAAAAATTATAAAATCATCGCCCATTTTGCTTTTGAGTTCCTATTTATATATGGGGTGATAAAAATGGGAACTTTCTATAATTTAATGAAAACATATAGCGAATTTCAAAGTAAAGAAGAATTTAATGCGTATCAGCAGCAAATTGTAAAGAGGTATCAATCGGATATAAACGAGACGGATTTTTTAGTGATTCGTTTGTTAGGAAGATATGCAGTTAATGAAAAACAAAAAACAGTTGGTGTTGCTTGTCCATTAATGGGGACGATTGCTGAGAAGATAGGAAAAAGTATTCGTACGGTGCGCCGCTCTGTTGCAAAGCTGGAGGAGCTCGGAATTATTGAGCGGATTCCTACGAAAGAGAGACATAAGCGCGGGGGATATAGTGCGAACTTATATGTATTTCGTAAAGCAGCGATTGACCGCATGAATGACCGTATGGAAATGACCGCATGTGAAAAGGGGGAAAGTGTAGAAGGCAGTAAGAAGGAAGAGGCGCGAGAAGAAAGGGAAACGGTTTATTATAAAAACTTTTCTAAATTACAAAAGAATAGAATAACGTATGAACTTGATGAAACATATTGTCGTCATGATATTCCAGTCAATTTCATACATGCGGTTATACCAATGTCCAGAAATCCGCAAACGATCAATTTGCTTTGGAGTAAAGTGGAACTTGCATATAAAAAGAGTGGATTACTAGAACAAGGTGTATTTTTGGAAAAGTTGATTGCTGATGAAGATGTTTATGCACAGATTATTCGGCGTACGAAAAGTGTTGTAAGAGCGTATAAGTGTGGGGAGATTCGGAAAGATATGGGAGCTCTTTTGTATAGTACGATGCGAGCGCTATTTTTGGATGTTGGATTAGAATGGGGAGCAGCTGTAAGAAGGAGTAAGGGATTAACTCTATTTGATCCATTCAAAAAAGAGTCATGCGTGTAGCACATGACCCTTACAGGTTAATCAAACTTTCTTACTACCGGAACGCGAATTGCCACAAATAATACGAAGATAATAACTGCGATGGCGCCGCTTTTCATAATGGTTACAATCGGAATGCCAGCAGCGAGTGCGAGCGATGTAATTGCATAGGAAAGCGGGATAAAGCCCATAGATGAAAGCATCATTAGACTCATAACACGTCCCATCATTTCTTCTTTTACAGTAGACTGAATCATTGCCATTAATGGAACGATGGCCATGGCAATGGTAATACCGTAAAAGGCACCAGCTAATAGAGCTTGCCAAAGTGCTGTACTAAAATTAATTGATAAAAAGAACACGCCGGACAGCAGCATCATGACGATACAAAACAAGCCGCGTCTACGATTGATATTCTTAAGGCCAACGATGACAGCACCAATTGCCATACCGCCTCCGACAGCTGCTTCTAAGTAACTAAATTGAAGTGAGTCACCGTGCAAGACATTTTTAACGAACAATGGAAAACCAACTTGCATCGGACCGATTAGAAATAAGTTTAAAAAGGCACTGCAGATGAGGAATGTTGAAAGAAAAGGTGATTCCTTTACATATAAAATCCCTTCTTTAATGGATGTAAACATTCCTTTGTCTTTATCAGGTTCCTCTTGCATTGTAGATTGTATTTTCTGAACGAGTATAGCAGCAACGATGAGTAAAATGATCGTAATTGTAAAGATTGTCTCATAGTTAGTAAATTTGATAAGGATCCCCCCAAGTACAGGGCCTAAAATGACTGATGCTTGGTTTGTCATCTGCGTGAGTGAATTTGCTTGTGTTAAGCGATGTTTTTCTACTAGTTCAGGCAGAATAGATCCATCTGCTGACCAGAAGAAAGCATCTGCTAATCCGAAGAATAAAGCAAACAAAGCGAATGTATATAAGGTTACATCACCAACGATAAACCAAGTTAAAATCGTTGCAACAAGAATGGCACGAATGATATTGGAGTAAAACATAATATTTTTTTTCGGAAACTTATCTGCTACAGCTCCGCCGACAATCATAAAGATAAGCCTTGGGACACTAAGAGCAACAAAGACAACGCCAAGTGAAGCTTCAAGATTTAATGTTTTCGCTATGTACCATGTTTGGGAAAAAGTAAAAAAGGCTAAAGCAAAGCTTGAAAATAGAGTAGCTGCCCAGAGGAAAAGGAAGTTGGTGTTCTGTAATAACGGTTTTCCGCTTCCTTCTAAAGTAGATTTGTTTTGTTGTAATTTCTCCATACTGCTTCCTTTCTATGTAACAATTTTGAACGGATATAAAATCCTGTTAACACTCGTTTTATACAGTTTCTAATATTTCTATACTGCACTTTTTAATTGTAGACAATGATAGCAGATTTGCCGGTTCTGGCGCAAGTAATCTCTAAATCTCGAGCATACTTATACTATTACTCTAAAAAGGTGTGTAATCGGTATGGAATTAAATAAATCCATTTTAATTTTTCGATATCTAAATCCCTGCTATGCAGAATAAAAAGTAACCTCCACTCGTTTGCTATTTCTGTTTTTACTTCGCATGTGGCAGAAAAAGGTCCTGACCGCTTCTATGCATGGCCAGATGCTCGCTCCCACTCAAAAAGCGGGGTTTTATGTAGGCTTTTTAATTGATGTATATATAGGGAAAACATTTTTTTAGATTATATGATTCATAATTTTTAATTAAATAAAACCTGTCTATCGCTTGTTGTATCTATTTTAAAAATCCTATATATTTAATCTTCCAGGGGTTGATGAACTAATAATCATACAGCAGTCTGGTGTTAAAATAATCATCTGGTTTATATAATTATGATTCGTGAATGGTATGGAACACGTAGATTCAAAGTGTTCTTTTTTAAATTGACAATCATATTCGTTACATATATATATAAATCATTATCTGTATTTATTATATAAGAGTGCATAAACGAAGTATTTCTGTCGTTATTGATAAAGGAACGGAGGAGATTTCATGTATGAAAAAAAGAATTGTAATCATAGAAGATGAAGATAATATCCGAGACATATGTAAACGGTACTTGGAAAGAGAAGGATATGAAGTATACACCGCTGAAAACGGAACAGAAGGTTGGAATGTATTTCAGCAATATCAACCAGATTTAATTATTTTAGATTTGATGATGCCGAAAAAAGATGGCTGGGAATTATGTGAGGAAATTCGTCAATACTCTAATATCCCTATTATTATGTTAACCGCTAGGGGAGAAGAAAGAGATCGAATTTTAGGATTAACAATGGGTGCAGATGATTATGTGACAAAGCCGTTTTCACCTCGTGAATTAGTATTAAGGGTGCAAATTATATTAAGAAGAGGAAATCAAGCAACAATACAAGCGAAAGAACCTGTATCAGAAATGATAGAGTTCCTAGATTTAAAGATTGATCCAACGAAAAGACGTGTATTTGTTTGTGGACATGAAATTGAGTTAACGGTGAAAGAATTTGAGGTACTTTATCTAATGGCAAAGCATCCAAAACAAGTATTTTCACGATCTCAACTTCTGGAACAGATATGGAATTTTGAATATGAAGGGTGCACAAATGCAGTAACGGTGTTAATGAGTCGTCTACGTGAAAAACTGGAGAAGCATACAACAAAGAATCGTTGGATTCATACAGTTTGGGGCATAGGATATCGCTTTGAGCCAGATGGAGGAAATGAAACATGAAGTTAAGGTATCAATTGTTATTGATGAATGTATTAAGCACGGGCATCATAGTCATTTCAATCTGGTATAGCGATAGAAGAATGTTACTTAGACCGGAACAAACAAGGTTATTAATAGGAATTGTGTTAGTAGCAATGGTTCTTTCAACGATTATTTACTGGTTAATGACACGTCCTATTATGAGATCGATTCAAAATTTAATTGCATTAACGAAACAATTTAGTGATAGACACTTTGAAACGATGTACATAATCGGAAAAGAACCAGAAGAGTTTAAAGAATTAGCAACAGCTTTTCAACAAATGGCAAAAAAATTAGAAGAAAGCTTTACGAAGTTAGAACAAGGAGAAAAAGCACGTACAGAACTAATTGCGAATATTTCCCATGACTTACGAACCCCTATGGCTAGCATACAATTGATGATAGAAGCGTTACAAGATGATTTAATTGAAGATCCTAATATGAAAATGCAGTATCTAACGACAATCCTAAACGAAATCCAAAGATTGAATGGATTAATTAATAATTTGTTTGAGCTTTCTAAGCTAGAACTTGGACAAGAGGCCTTTCACCCCAGTTTAACACATGTAGACAGCATTCTATTAGAAGTACTAGATTCCCATGCGATCTTATTGAAGGACAAAGATATTCATTTACAATTGCACGTTTCGGATACATTGCCACGACTTTGGATTATGCCGTGTAAAATCATGCGGGTTATCAGTAATTTATTACATAATGCGATTCGGCATTCCCCTACATTTGGAACAATCGAGTTAATTGTAGAGGAAAATAAACAAAAGCAGCAAGTTACATTCACTTTGCGTGATGAAGGAGAAGGGATTTCTTACGATGATCAATTACGTATATTTGATCGTTTTTTCAGAACAGACCCATCAAGAAGTTCACAATCTGGAGGGTCTGGACTTGGACTCGCCATTGCAAGATCACTAGTTGAAATACACAAAGGAGAGATTGGTGTTCAAGATCGTTCGGATGGGAAACAGGGATGTGAATTTTGGTTTACTCTTCCTGTTATGTCAGAAAAGAAATAATACGCCTGAAAGACTTTTGTAACATTTATGAGAGAGAAATGAAAGATTTGTTAGCTATGATGAAGTTAATCTTACTAGTAGATGTTCTAACTCATCTAGAAAACAAGGAGAAAAATGACGATGAAGAAAAAGAAATTGAAATTGAAGCCAGCATTTGCTGTATTAAGCAGTGTAACAATGGCACTAACTTTAGCATCTCCTGCGTTAGCAGACGTAAAGCAACCAAGTCCAGACAGTAAAGTTGAGATGTTCAAAGAGGATGCAAATGTAAAAGAAGAAAAAGCTGTTCTTGGAACTGACGGAAAAAAAGGACAAATTTCTACTGAAAAAATTGAAATACAAAATAATGATTGGGATAATGATGGTATTCCTAACGATTTAGAGACAAATGGATATAAAATTGAGTTCAATTACCAAACCGGGAAAAATGAAGCACGGGCATGGGATCCAGAGAAAGATAAAGGGAAATTAAAATTCATCACGAATCCTATGAGTGCGAATTCAGATGGAGATCCTTTTACAGATGATTATGAAGTTGCACATTTTGGCAGTGATTCTGATACTGATTTCAATCCAATGGTTGCCAATATGCCGAACTTACAAATTGGCATCAAACGTATTGGAGTAACTCCGATTGCGTCTATTACAGATTCAAAAGGCGGATCTATTAATAAAGGCTGGGAGAAAAGTGTATCGACGCAGCATTCTTTTAATGTTGGTTTAACTGTGGGAGGCGGTGTTGAAGGTTCAGCAGCGGGCCCAACACCAAAGGCTGATGCTTCATTAAATGTCGGCTATGGATATTCAAAAACTGACACTGAAACAGAAAGCTATTCTAATAATTTTGATTGGTCTACTGCAACAACAGTTGATACAGCAAAAGCAGCAAAAGTAAGTTTACAGTTAGAGTATAAAAACACAGGTACAGCATCGGCAGAAAACGTATCTCCTCACTTTAATATTCGCTTAGGAGATAAAATTATTAATACTGTAAAGGCAACGCAAGATCGTTATAAAGCACAGCATTTAAGCACAGAAAAAGGCGGAAGAAATAAAACAGAAGTATTAATTGACAGCTTAGAAGGTCAAGCAGATGTAAATATTTATTTAACGTTAGATGAATTAAAAGCTGTTGAGCAAGGTGCGCTTCTTTCTGTTGAAGTATTACCGACGAGCACAATGGACGTTTCTATTGAACAAGACGGAGAATTTAAAAATTTAGGAGATGCAGGGAAATATGAATCTCGTGTAAATGCGTCTACTGCATTACTAGAAACAGATATCGGGAATCAACCGAAGTTTAGAGTGTATGCGCCAAACAGTGTTGGTGAGGGCAATTTAACGTTTAATGAGGTTTTAAAGCATATTAACGTAGATTCTAAAAAAGTGAATGCGATTGTAGAGAGTAGAGGTGGAGAGCGAAACATTTTTGAGAATGGGAATTTAGAAAATGTAAAAGAAACTCCTGTATCAAAAGGTATGAGAGTTGGTGCTTTTGAACAACTTCAACCACCAACATTATCGTATAGTGCTTATGATCCAATTAAGAAAAAGCTTTATGCCGCGGTCGTACCGGGCTTATTCGGAGCAAGTAATGAAATCTCCGCTTCTTTTGAAAAGAAAAATTCTAAAGCAACGCAGCAAGTAACATTGGTGAAAAATGGGAATTCATATGAATCTAAAGAAACTGTAAGCTTAGATCAATTCGATCCATCAAAAGAAGTGACATTTGAAATCAATGATGCACAAAAGAAACTTCCGACACAAAAGATCTCTATAGCTGTTAAGTATAATAAAGAGTTCGATAACTTATTAGTAGATAATAAGGGTGAATTTATTGTCGAAGGAAAACCGTATTATTTGAAAACAACTGCAAACATTTTTGACGGTGTAAAAGAAGAATGGCATGCAAGTGCATTATATCAAACTATAGGCGGAAAATATGTACACGTTAGTCTAAAAGGGAACAATTGGGATGGATTAAGACTTGGGCCTAAAAATAAGGAAATACACGGAAAAGATATTCAAGCTACACAAGCCGTGATCGAGAGAAAAGGTCAATCTAGACCAGGACAACCAATTGGCAAAGATGAAGAAGTATTCCTTAAGTTCACGAATAGTACTCATGATGGCTATCAGTACCTTAACATCGGAAATGGGTATGATTATAGTTGGTTAGATCAAGAGCGTAATAGATCTACGATTAAATTAGATAAAGTTACAAATGAAAAGAGCTTCTATTTAAAATCTGATTCTACTTATATTGCATTTAGAGACAATCCATGGTCTGGAAGTGTCGCGGATAATGGGATTGCCCCACTTGTATTCGCTGGTGAATTCATTTTAAACCCTGATAATACAACTTCACCGGGTGAGAGACATAAATGGGAGTTAGAAAGTATTAAGTAAAGTAAGAAAAGAAGGCACAATTTCTATTGTAGAAATTGTGCCTTCTTTATCATATCTATACATTAAAACATACTAGAACTATGCATTGGCTGCAGTTTTGCATTTGGATCGAAGTAAGCTTTTGCATTGTTTACTGCTGTTGGTGCTTCACCAAAGCCACATGCAATGAGTTTTACTTTTCCTTCATATGTACAAACGTCACCAGCTGCATAAATGCCAGAAATATTTGTTTCCATTTTAGAGTTTACAACGATGCTGTTCTTTTGAATGTCTAAGCCCCAGTTTTTAATTGGACCAAGGGAAGAAACAAAGCCGTAGTTTACGATGACATCATCAACGTCAATGACAACTTTCTCTTCTGTTTTGACATGCTGCAGAACAACTTGTTCAATTTTGTCTTCACCAATGAGTTCAACTGGAACGTATGGCGTTTTTACCTGTGCGCGAGAATTCATTAAGTTTTCTACGCTATGTTCATGAGCGCGGAATTTATCACGGCGATGAACGATTGTAACTTGGTCAGCGATTGGCTCTAACATCATTGTCCAGTCTACCGCAGAATCACCGCCACCAAATACAACGACGCGTTTTCCAGCGAATTTGTTCATATCATCAACAAAATAGTGTAAGTTTTTCTTCTCAAATTTTTCTACACCGTCTAATTCTAAACGGCGTGATTGGAAAGCGCCGTTACCAGCTGTAATAATGACAGATTTAGAATAGTGTGTTTGTTTATTTGTTACAAGCTTAAATACGCCATCAGCTTGTTTTTCAAGTGTATCCACTGCTTCTTCTAAGCAAACGGTTGGATCAAACTTTTTCATTTGCTCTTTTAGGTTGTTCACCAATTCTTGAGCGCGTACTTTCGGAAATCCCGCAACGTCATAAATATATTTCTCAGGGTATAGTGCGGACAATTGTCCTCCAAGCTGTGGTAAGCTCTCAATAATTTTTACACTTGCCTGTCTCATTCCGCCATAAAACGCTGTAAATAGTCCTGTTGGACCTCCACCAATAATCGTTATGTCGTAAATTTCTTGATTTTCTGTCACTATTTATGCCCCCTTATATATGGAATTTGGATATTGATTCCATATATTTTTCATATGTATACGAAAATCCTGCAAATGATTGTACTTCATTTAAATGATAGCATATTTTAGTTCATAATATGTAAGAAAACGACGGAATTGTGTGTAAGCTTTTGCATAGATTAGTTAGAAAGAGGTATAAAATATCTCGGTAGGAAAATACATGAAATATAGGCTAAAAAACCCTTGAAAACGCTATGTTATTTTAAAATAATGATAATTCTCTAGGTGCTTGAATTATGAAATGAAACCGACTAATATAGGAAAGTATTATGTTAATTTTTTAGGACAAATTTCGTAATTTTTTTTGAATACGTTTTGTTGTAATTGAGAATGTGATGAATTCCACATTCTTGACAAATTGAGTGTTTAGCACTTTGGTCTTATTTTTTCATTACTATTAATAAAGAAAAGGGTTGTGATTCAGTGAAAACTCCAAAAATCGTAGTTTTAGGTGCAGGTTATGGCGGGATGATTACGACTGTTCGTCTACAAAAAACATTATCTGTAAATGAAGCTGAAATTACGTTAGTAAACAACAACAGCTATCACTACCAAGCAACTTGGTTACATGAAAGTGCAGCTGGCACATTACATCATGATAAAATCCGTCTCGACATTAAAGACGTTATTGATACAAATAAAGTAAACTTTGTACAAGATACAGTTGTAGAAATTAAAGCAGCTGAAAAACGCGTTATCTTAAAAAATGGTGAGTTAGAGTATGATTACTTAGTAATCGGTCTTGGTTTCGAGTCTGAAACATTTGGTATTAAAGGACTAAAAGAGCATGCATTCTCTATCACTAACATTAATGCAACTCGTCAAATTCGTGATCATATGGAATATAAGTTCTCTCAATATGCGACTGAAAAGCGTGATGAGTTAGTAACAATCGTTGTTGGCGGTGCAGGATTTACAGGTATCGAGTATGTAGGGGAACTTGCAAACCGTATTCCTGAACTTTGCAAAGAGTATGATGTTCCACGTGAAAAAGCACGTATCATCTGTGTAGAGGCTGCTCCAACAGCACTTCCTGGTTTTGATCCAGAATTAGTTGAGTACGCTGTAAAACAGTTAGAGAAAAAAGGCGTGGAATTCCGCATCGGTACAGCAATTAAAGAAGCGAATGAAGAAGGCATTTTAGTTGCAAATGGTGACGATGTTGAGTTACTTAAATCTGAAACTGTTGTTTGGGCTGCTGGTGTTCGCGGTAACGGCATTGTGGAAGAGTCTGGCTTTGAAGCGATGCGCGGACGTATTAAAGTTGATGAGTATATGCACGCTCCAGGTCATGAAGAGGTATTCATGGTTGGTGACGCAGCGTTAATTATTAATGAAGAAAATAACCGTCCATACCCACCAACAGCACAAATTGCAATTCAACAAGGTTACAACATTGCGCATAATTTATCTGTGTTAATTCGCGGTAAAGGCGAAATGAAGAAATTCGTATTTGATAACAAAGGTTCTGTATGTTCATTAGGACATGACGATGCAATGGGCGTTGTTATGGGTAAAAAGCTAACGGGCTGGAAAGCTTCATTCATGAAGAAAGTAATTGATAATCGTTACTTATTCTTACTTGGTGGACCTTTATTAGTTCTTAAAAAAGGTAAATTGAAGTTCTTTTAATATATAAATATAAATGAAAAAACCTTTCTTTTTTGATGGAAGAGAGCATCCAGCCATGTGTAGAAGCGGTCAGGGCCTTTTCCTACCCCATGCCATGTTAAAACAAAGGGAGTAAACGAGTGGAGATCCACTTTTGTTTTCACAGCCGTGTTTTATCCCGCATTAACGGGCAGTAATACTCCCACCTCAAAATTCGGCGAAAGCATTGTCCAGCTCTAGCGGCTAGAATCTCCGGTCGTTTCGCCCCCTCGGACGAGGCAAAAAGCTCCTCTCTGTCGGGGGCTCCAACGTCCTGCGATTCTGAGCAAGCCGCTTCCGCTTTTCTAAAGAAGTAAGGTAGGAGATAAACTGCCCGTAAAAGCCCGATTGGTGAGGGCTAATAATCCGTGGGGGATGAAGAAAACCCTCACGGATTAAAGTTTCACTTTATATGTTGGAAAATCAAAAGAGGTATATAGTAGAAAAAAGCAGAAACGGCTAGGAGTCGTTTCTGCTTTTTTAAATTTCTATTTTATTGTGCATCCAGTGTATAAGTAGAAGTTCTTTTTGAGCGAAAAGCAACAAAAAACCAAATTACATTTGTGATTGATACCGCTGCGCAAAGAATGATGACTCCTAAGAAAGAGGAGGCGTTATAGTCATTTGCACGTATTGTAATAAATACGACTGCAAGTATCACAAGATTTACGAATAGCCCCATAACGCAAAGAAAAGCCATAATGAATTGTATTGCCTTCACTCCTCCTATATAAAGAAGTAGAGGTACGATATAAAATAGTAAAATCATGCCGATTGATTTCCACATGCCTAAAGAGTTAAATGTATTTGCATTAGGTCCTAAATCAGCAAGTGGTGAAAGTGAAATGGCAACTAAGACAGAGCAGAAGAGTAATGCGGAAACGAATGTTACAAATACAATACTGGACTTTTTTGATTGATTTCTCATTTTACTTTTTACTCCTTTCGCAATGAATAGGTGTGATGTAATATTCAAGGAAGAATTTTGAAGGAATTCGAGACCTTTCTACAGGAAAATAATACCTTATATTCCCATTATATAAAATATACGGAAATTATAGAAGGGTAGAAAGAAACGTAGTAATTGAGAAACAAGGAAGATTATATTATTCTCACTGAAAAATATAGTATAATATATAAAAAAGAATGAATATTCTGTCCGTTCAGGCGAAAGGGGTTTTACATCATGGGGAAACGCGGGAATGTTTGGTTAGCTGTAAGTGGACTTGTAGTTACAAAAGATGGTCGATGGCTCTTTGTAAAGAAAAAATACGGCGGGTTAAAAGGAAAGTGGTCGTTACCAGCTGGTTTTGTAAATGAAGGAGAAACAATTGATCAAGCTGTTAAACGTGAAATTTTAGAAGAAACAGGCATCGTTGCACATGTAAAAGGAGTGATTGGTATTCGCTCTGGTGTCATTCGTGATGAGATCAGTGATAATATGATTATTTTTCTGCTGGAGCCAGAGGGAGAAGAGGTTACGGTTCAAGAGAAGGAACTGTCTGAAGTAGCTTTTTTACATCCGAAAGATATCGCGTATGGTCAAGATGCTTCTATATTAGTTCGGCACTTACTTGAAGGGAATACAGAACCGCTTCTTGAGATGGAAACAACTTTAAATCCAGGAGAGCAATTTGGATATACATCGTATCATGTGTTTACGGCAGGAGATAAGAAATAGAAGGAGAGGGGAAAGGATTGAGTATCCCGGTATTACTTATTTCAATGATGTTGTTTTTTATACTTTTCTTTGGAATTGGTTTTTTGCTCAACATGATTTTACGTGCGACGTGGGTGATGGTTGTCATCTATCCGATTGTTTGTATGCTTATCATTAACAAAGCAAGTGTGTGGGATTATTTTTCAAAACCGAAAGAAACATTCTCTTCATTTGGAACAAGTGTATCGCATCTTGGACAAGCTGATCTTTTTATTTTATCGACTGGATTTATAGGAGCGATTTTAGCAGGAGTTGTGATAAAGAAACTTCGAAAAAGTGGATATCAAATGTTTTAGTCTCCAAGCCGTTTGGAGATTTTTTTTTGCATATTTCTTTCTCGTATAGGGAATGACTAACGATGAAGGAGTGTGGAATATAAAAATGTTAAAACGATATGGTATTCGCATTATGATGACTTGTTTACTTGTAGCAGCATTATGTGTGACGTGGCAAGCATTCACAGGAGTTTCTTTAGTAGATATTATAAAAACATATAAAGAAAGAGATGTAAAAGAAGTACATGCAGCTGAAATGAAAAAACAAGTTGTTCCGAATAAAGAAGTGATAAATGCTTTAGAACAGGCAAATGACTGGTCGAAATATCGTGTTATGGAAATGACTGCAACTGGTTATACGTCGGGTGCCGAATCAACAGGAAAAAGCCCTGGGCATCCAGAGTATGGTATCACGTATTCAGGTGTAAAAGCGAAAAGAGATTTATATTCTACAATCGCAGCAGATTTACGAGTATTCCCAATTGGGACCATTCTTTTTGTACCAGGTTATGGGTACGGTGTTGTCGCGGATAAAGGCGGCGCTATAAAAGGAAATCGACTTGATTTATATTATGATACTGTTCAAGATGTATATAGCCAGTGGGGCAAGAAAAAGGTAAATGTATATGTAGTAAAAATGGGAAATGGTAAATTATCAGAAGATCAGTTAACGATGCTGAACCAAGATGAAACAATGCAAGTATTCCGTGGTCAATATTTGAAACAGAGATAGTCTAGTGTGATTAACACTGGACTTTTTAATTTGTCCTGTTTCACAATATAAGAAAAACGGGGTGCGACAGTGGAAGATTATCCTTTTGCGTATTATGAGTTTTTTGTGAAATATAATGAAGGAGATTATTATACGTGCCATGATTTGCTTGAAGAAATGTGGCTGGAAGAGCGGAGTAATTTATTCTTAAAAGGCTTATTGCAAATGGTAGTTGCTCAGTATCATTACAGTTATGGAAATGTAAAGGGAGCGCGCCTTATGATGGAAGTGGCAGAGCAATATTTGACGCCATACTGCCCTGTGCATTGGAACTTAGATGTAGAAGAAGTCGTAATATTTGTGAAAGAGTGCCGAAAAATAATACCTGAAAAAATAGAGAACGTTCCATATGAAAGAATACATGAACTACCATCGTTACCTGAGTTTCTTATCTATATGAAATGAAAGAGAAGTTAGAATTATCGCATTTCCGAAAAAATACAGTTATAATGAAAGATAGAGAAATCTAGGGGGTTTGAATATGTTTCAAGTACAAAAAGAATTAGCAAGCCATGAAGCAGTTATTGTTGCCTTATTCGAAGAAGAGAAAGCGAGCAGCTTTGTACAGGAATTAGACAAAGCGTTTGAAGGACAATTACAAGTTCTATTAGAAGAGAAAGAACTTAGTGCAAAGAAAAAAGCCATTTCAAAAGTGCATAGCTTAGGAAAAACAAATGTAAAGCGTTATTACTTTGTTGGTCTTGGAAAAAAAGAAGCATATACAACAGAAACATTACGTGCTGCACTTAGTAAGGCATTTAAAACGTTACAATCTGCCAAAGTACAAGATGCTGCCATCTTACTTGATTCGTTCGTAACAGATAAATTAGACGCAATTGATGTTGCACATGTTGCAGCTGAAGTACATTGCCTTGGTACATACGAATTACAAACATATAAAACGGGTAAAAAAGAGAGCGTAGAGCTAGAAAAACTTGCCGTTATTACAGCGGAAGATGCAAAAGAAATCGAAGCTGCATTAATGGTTGGATATGTACACGGACGTGCTACAAACTCAGCTCGTACACTTGTAAATATGCCGCCGAACATGTTAACTGCAACAACGCTTGCAGAGTATGCAGTTGAGTTAGCGGAAAAATACGATATGGATTATAAAGTGCTTGAGAAAGAAGAAATGGAAGAACTCGGTATGGGTGCATTACTTGCCGTAAACCAAGGTTCTACAGAGCCGCCAAAAATGATTGCTCTTATTTATAAAGGAAAAGAAGAGTGGACAGATGTTATTGGCTTTGTTGGAAAAGGAATCACATATGATACAGGCGGTTATTCTTTAAAACCACGTGAAGGCATGGTTGGTATGAAAGGTGATATGGGCGGCGCTGCAGCAGTTCTTGGTGCAATGGAAATTATCGGGGAACTTCGTCCAGAGCAAAACGTGGTTGCTGTTATTCCATCAACAGACAATATGGTAAGTGGTACAGCATTTAAACCAGATGATGTGATTACATCTATGAGCGGTAAAACAATTGAAGTATTAAATACAGATGCAGAAGGTCGTCTAGCATTAGCGGATGGTATTACGTATGCGAAGAAACTTGGTGCAAACTATCTTGTTGATGTTGCAACATTAACAGGCGGTGTCATCGTTGCACTTGGAAACCATACAACGGGTGCGATGACAAACAATGAAACATTGTTTGAACAAGTATTAGAAGCATCAATGGAAACGGATGAGCCAATTTGGCAATTACCGATTTTTGAGCGTGATAAAGAGCGCGTTCGTAACAGTAAATTTGCAGATTTAAATAACTCACCGGGCCGTGAAGGTCATGCAGTAATGGCAGGAACATTCCTTGGTGAATTTGCAGAAGAAACACCATGGGTACACTTAGATATCGCTGGAACATCTGAGACAAAGGGTGCACATGATTTAGGTCCAGCTGGAGCAACAGGTGCAATGGTTCGTACACTTGCAACACTTGTTGAACGTTTTGGGGAAGAATAAGAGGATTGGAAAGGGCAGCTAAAATAGCTGCCCTTTTTTATATAGTTCTTCCGATAATCTCCATTCTTTTCATCTTTGTCTGAAGTATATATAAATCCATTTTAATGTTTCGACATCTAAATCCCTGCTATGCAGAATGAAAAGTAACTCACGCTCGTTTGCTCTTTCTGTTTTTACTTCGCATGTGGCAGAAAAAGGCCCTGACCGCTTCTATACATGGACAGATGCTCTCTCCCGCCTAAAAAGAGGGGGGGTATGTTGGCTTTTTAATTGATACATATATAGGATTAGTATATACAAATCACAACAGTAAAATCCTGCTAGATTTCAAAATGTATTGAGATACTTGCTGTTTTTTTCATATAATGAAGGTATGACACGCGAGAGGAGATAAGAGAATGGATTGGAAAAAAGAATATAGTCGCTGGCTTTCATATGCAAACTTAGATGCAGAATTAAAAGAACAGCTAGAAAATATGAAACAAGATGAAAAGAAAATCGAAGATAGCTTCTATAAAAACTTAGAGTTCGGTACAGGTGGTATGCGCGGTGAACTTGGTGCTGGTACGAATCGTTTAAATGTGTATACAGTTCGAAAAGCGACAAAAGGTTTAGCGCACTTTATTGAAAAATTAGGTGAGGAAGCGAAGAAGCGCGGCGTTGTCGTAGCGTATGATTCCCGTCATAAATCACCTGAATTTGCAATGGAAGTAGCAGCTACACTTGGAGCACACGGTATTACAACGTATGTATTCGAAAGCTTACGCCCAACGCCAGTACTTTCTTTCGCAGTTCGTCATTTACATACAGTAAGTGGAATCGTTCTTACGGCGAGTCATAATCCACCTGAGTACAACGGATATAAAGTATATGGAGAAGATGGTGGACAATTGCCTCCAAAAGAAGCAGACGAGTTAATTAGTTACGTAAACGCAGTCGAAGATGAATTAACAGTCGAAGTTGCTGATGTGGAGCAATTAAAAGCAAATGGTTTATTACATATCATTGGACAAGAAGTAGATGACGCATACTTCGCAGAGTTAAAAACAATCATCATTAATAAAGAAATGGTACAAAAGGTTGGTAAGGACTTGAAAATCGTCTTTACGCCATTACACGGAACATCAAATATTCCAGCACGCCGAGGTTTAGAAGCAGTTGGATTTACAGATGTAACAGTTGTAAAAGAACAAGGGTTACCAGATCCGAACTTTTCTACAGTAAAATCGCCAAATCCAGAAGAGCATGCAGCGTTTGAACTTGCGATTCGTGATGGTGAAAAAGTGGGAGCAGACGTGTTAATCGCAACAGATCCAGATGCAGATCGTCTTGGTGTTGCTGTTCGTAATCATGCTGGTGAGTTCCAAGTGTTAACGGGCAACCAAACGGGTGCGTTAATGCTTGATTATTTATTATCACAAAAGAAACAAAATGGTACACTTCCAGCAAACGGTGTTGTGTTAAAAACAATCGTAACTTCTGAAATTGGTCGTACAATCGCAAGGGCTTACGGTTTAGATACAGTGGATACATTAACAGGATTTAAATTTATCGGTGAGAAAATTAAGCAATATGAAGAAAGTGGACAATATGAATTCCAATTTGGCTATGAAGAAAGCTATGGCTACTTAATTCGTCCATTCTGCCGTGATAAAGATGCAGTTCAATCTGTATTATTTGCATGTGAAGTAGCAGCGTATTATAAATCACAAGGCAAAACATTATACGATGGTTTATTAGAGGTGTTTGCGAAATACGGCTTCTTCCGTGAAGATCTTGTATCTTTAACGTTAAGAGGAAAAGATGGTGCTGAGAAAATTGAAGAGATGATGGCATCATTCCGTGAAAATCCACCGAAAGAAGTAGCTGGTTTAACAGTGACTTCAGTAGAAGATTATAAAGCAAGTATTATCACATTACTAAAAGATGGAAGTAAGGAAGAGATTCACTTACCAAAATCAAATGTGTTAAAATATCAATTGGCAGATGGTTCTTGGTTCTGCTTACGTCCATCTGGAACAGAACCGAAAATCAAGTTTTATTTTGGTGTGAAAGATGATTCCTTACAAAATAGTGAACAAAAGTTACTCACTATTAAAGAAGACGTTATGAATCGTTTATAATAAAATAGATAGTTATTTCCATTAGTGGAAGAGAAAGAGGAGAACGGAGAACGACCTCCTCTTTTCTTATACCAAGAAGAAATCCGCAGGAAAAAAGAATTGATGTGGTATACTGTCTGTAACATTTCAATTACTGAGGGCGGAGTATCAACTTTCGTATACGAGTAAGGAAATATAGTTTAAGGATTAGAAAAGAAGAGAGGGTATTTGTTATGAAAAAAGTGAGAAAAGCGATTATTCCAGCTGCTGGATTAGGAACACGCTTTTTACCAGCAACAAAAGCAATGCCAAAAGAAATGCTTCCAATTGTAGATAAGCCAACGATTCAATATATTGTAGAAGAAGCAGTGGCATCTGGAATTGAAGATATTATTATTGTTACTGGTAAAGGAAAGCGCTCTATCGAAGACCATTTCGATAATGCATTTGAATTAGAACAAAACTTATTAGAGAAGAAAAAATATGAATTACTTGAAAAAGTACAAGCTTCTTCAAAAATGGTAGATATTCATTATATCCGTCAAAAAGAACCAAAAGGATTGGGACATGCTGTTTGGTGTGCACGTAAGTTTATTGGTGACGAGCCATTTGCTGTTTTACTAGGTGATGACATTGTCCAAGCCGAAAAACCATGCTTACGTCAGTTAATAGATGAATATGATAAAACATTATCATCTGTTATTGGTGTTCAAACGGTTCCAGAAGCGGAAACACATCGTTATGGAATCATTGACCCGTTAGAGCAAGATGGTCGTCGTTATCAAGTTCGTAACTTTGTTGAAAAGCCACCACAAGGCACAGCACCTTCAAACTTAGCTATTATGGGACGTTACGTTTTAACACCAGAAATTTTTATGTTCTTAGAAGAACAACAAATCGGGGCTGGTGGCGAAATTCAATTAACAGATGCGATCCAAAGTTTAAATGAAATTCAACGCGTATTTGCTTATGACTTCGAAGGAAAGCGTTACGATGTTGGAGAAAAATTAGGATTTGTTCAAACGACAATTGAAATGGCGCTTCAGCATGAAGAATTACGTGAAGACATGCTTGTAATGATGAAGAAAGTTTTAGACGAACAAACGAAAAAAGAATCATAATACAAAAAGGAGCTGCATAAAGCAGCTCCTTTTTCGTTATGATAGTGTAGAATGAGAATGCTGATAAGCAGAACGACGAATTGCATAGTATATGCGAGGTGCAATAATAACACCGATAATTGTAAAGATTATATCCTTAACCGCGAACCACATCATAATTGTCCAAGCCGCTTTGTAACTCATATTTCCGCCCATCCACACGTTTACAGCCATATACATATAAGTCGTACCAATGATATAAGTTAAAATAATTCCCGTAAAAGATGCAATTGCAAATGTACCGAATTGTGGTTTTTCTCTTTGTTCTACTAGTTTCCCTGATACGTAAGCAACAATAATGAATGCGATAATAAAACCACCAGTAGGATCTAAAAGTGCTCCAAATCCAGCCTTGAAATTTGCAAAAATCGGTGCTCCTGCAACTCCAACAAGCATATAAACCGTCATAGATAAGGCCCCAAGTCTACTTCCGAGAAGAAGACCAGCTAAAATCGCGAAAAATGGCTGCATAGATAATGGAACACCAGCTACTTGTAAAAATGGTGCCCATGATACGATATTCGCACCAATCGCCATGAGCGCAACGAACATGGCAGCTAGTGCTAAATCTAAAGCGCGTAATTGCTTCATAATGTTAACCTCCAATTGTTATTTGGTTAACATTATCGTAGCGAATCCATTTATTTGTTGTCAATCAAAATGTTTTGATAATTAGGCTTTAGTGAATCCCGGAGTAATGTGTATGGAATACGAAATTGCGGAATCCCGCTGGAATAAGGCGCGATTTCATATAAAGGAAAATAGATAACAAGATGATCTGGTTCTAAAAAGTATTTGAATTTTTTTGCGCTCATCACTTTTTCGGCTGCATCTGGAAAATAGATACGTTCATTTTGCTTAATTTGTCTAACGATTTCTGTACGGATGATATCTTTATAAGTACTATCTTTTTGAAATAGATCATCTAAATGTAAGAGCTTCTTTTCATTCAAATCAAATGTACTTGCTTTCCAAGTATATAGTCCATGTGCTCCGCCCGTGTATTGATAATAATTTACATATAAGCTAACTAAAGAGGGCTTTTGTAATGTTACTTTATAGTCAACATTTGCGACATATGGATGAAAAGGAGCACCAGATTCTTCAGCTTCTTTATAGTATTTCTTCGCTTCTTTCGCTAATGCTTTTTTAAAGTGATCTATAGATTGTTCGTAGTATGTATTTAACTGATTTTGAAATGTTGAATCAGAAAAATGATGAAAGGAAGGTCTGTTAATTTGATATTCTAGATAAGGCTTCTTACCTTTTTGTGTAACAGTATTAATGTCGATTGTCAGGTTAGAGGCTTTGGCTGCATCCGTACAATTTGGTACAATAGTAAGCAAGGAGAACAAAATAGTTAGTATAGTTAATTTCTTTTTCATGTAAATAAAACCTCCTTGTAAGTGTTATGGATAGTTTGAAAATAAACAGGGAAAATTATACATTTTTTTAATGGAGAGAAGGGGGAAGCGACATGCCAAAAACATTAATGGACACACTTGGAATTGAGCTGTTAGAAATGACAGAGGATAAGGTAGTGGCTACAATGCCAGTAGATGGACGCACTCATCAGCCGTTTGGTTTTTTACATGGAGGTGCATCAGTTGCATTAGCAGAAACTGTAGCAAGCGTTGGAGCATATAATTTAATTGACCAAGAAAAATGCATTTGTTTTGGACTTGAAATTAATGCGAACCATATTCGTTCGAAACGAGATGGAATCGTAACAGCAATCGGTACGCCAATTCATAAAGGACAAACAACGATGGTTTGGGACGTGCGCATCATTGATGAAAATGATGATTTACTGTGCATTTCAAGATGTACAGTTGCAATTAAAGAAAAGCGTGAGAAATAAAGAAAAGGCTGCTCCGTGAAGGGCAGCCTTTTTCTATAAATTAGAACTGAATTTTCTTCTCTAAGAAGCCTTTTAGTTCGCTAATTGGCATGCGAACTTGTTCCATTGTGTCGCGGTCACGTACTGTAACTGCTTTGTCTTCAACTGAGTCGAAGTCATATGTGATACAGAATGGTGTACCGATTTCGTCTTGGCGACGGTAACGTTTACCGATAGAACCAGTTTCGTCAAAGTCTACCACGAAGTCTTTTGCAAGTTCTGCGAACACTTCCCCAGCGCCCTCAGATAACTTTTTAGATAGTGGTAAGATTGCTGCTTTATATGGTGCTAAAGCAGGGTGGAAACGAAGAACTGTACGAGAGTCGTTTTCTAATTGTTCCTCTTCGTATGCATCACATAAGAATGCTAATGTTACGCGGTCTGCGCCTAGAGATGGCTCGATGCAGTATGGTACGTAACGTTCGTTCGTTTGTGGGTCGATATAGTTAAAGTCTTCGTTAGAATGTTCCATGTGACGTTTTAAATCGAAGTCTGTACGAGATGCAACGCCCCAAAGTTCGCCCCAGCCGAATGGGAATTTGAATTCAATATCAGTTGTTGCGTTACTGTAGTGAGATAACTCTTCTTCACCGTGGTCACGAAGGCGCATGCTTTCTTCGTTCATACCAAGTGATAGTAACCAGTTTTTACAAGTGTTACGCCAGAATGTGAACCACTCTAGGTCTTCACCAGGCTTACAGAAGAATTCAAGCTCCATTTGTTCGAATTCACGTGTACGGAATGTGAAGTTACCAGGCGTAATTTCGTTACGGAAACTTTTACCGATTTGGCCAATACCAAATGGAAGTTTTTTACGCATAGAGCGTTGTACGTTTTTGAAGTTTACGAAAATACCTTGTGCTGTTTCAGGACGAAGGAAGATTTCGTTTGTGCTAGATTCAGTAACACCTTGGAATGTTTTAAACATTAAGTTGAACTGACGAATTTCTGTGAAGTCTTCGCTACCGCAATCTGGGCATTTTACTTCGTGTTCTTTCATTAATCCAGCCATTTGATCGAAAGTAAGACCATCAACGATCATTTCGATACCTTTTGCATCTAAAGCATCTTCAATTAATTTGTCAGCACGATGGCGCGCTTTACATTTTTTACAGTCGATCATTGGATCGTTAAAGTTACCAACGTGACCAGAAGCTATCCAAGTTTTTGGGTTCATTAAAATCGCTGCGTCTAAACCAACGTTGTATGGAGATTCTTGAATGAATTTCTTCCACCAAGCTTTTTTAACGTTATTTTTTAATTCGATACCAAGTGGACCGTAATCCCAAGTGTTTGCAAGGCCACCATAAATTTCAGAACCAGGGAAAACAAAACCGCGATGCTTCGCTAAGTTTACAACTTGTTCCATTGAATACATAATAAAATCCTCCTTTTAAAAGTTAACGTATTGGCGATGACAGAGTGTACTTGTTGAACGACAATTTTTTGAGAAAGCCGCTTTTGCTTTTAAATAGCTCCAGCTCCAGCGGCTAGAACAGTCGGTCGTTTCGCTCCTTCCTGTGAGGCAAAGAACGCCTCTTCGTCAGGAGCTCCAACGTCCTCCTGTTCTAAGCAAGCCGCTTTCTCTTTTAAATACAAAAAAACGCTCGTCCCAAGGCATATTTGCCTAGGGACGAGCGTTTGCCCGCGGTTCCACCCTAGTTGATGTGTGTAAACACACAACCACTTTATCACGTATTGCTCGAGACTGCCGCTTCCTCGCTTTTTCAGGCTTTCACTATCCCTGAATCGCTTTTGGTGCAAGTACTTATAAGTCCGTCATCGCTACTATATTTAATAATAATGACCATATTCTATCACGTTCCTTTTTAAATCACAATAGAGGAACGAGCGTATCTATGATAGAGTTTCGCCGATTTTACTATTCTTTATTCTAATGGAGCGCTCATTGCGGTGCGAATATGTTTGATTGCTTCTCGTTTGCTTAAGGGAGAAAGTTCGTGGTTTTGCACATATTCCCATACGACATGTGGGCTTGTTTTTGCATATTCGCGAAGTACCCAGCCGATCGCTTTTTGAATGAAAAATTCTTTTGAAGACTTAAGTTGTCCAATAATCGAGAAGAGAAGTTTTTCATCGGTTTGTTGTTTGTACTTGAGCTGGAATAAGATTGCAGCACGCTGTAACCATATATTTTCTGAAGCAATCCATTTTGGAATATAGGTGGAAATCATCTCTGGATGTTTCAAGAAGATGCCTCCTAAAAAGGTAGGAACAATGCCATCAACGGAATCCCACCATGACTTCGTTACAATAAGTTCTTCTAAAAACGGAATATGAGTCTCATCGAGATATTTTTTATATTTCTGTAATATGTCGAGAGAGACTGCTTGAAATTCCCTTTCTGGTAAAGCCCAAAGTTCACGGATGACAATTTGTAAATCCTCTTTTTCTGGAAGGTTATGTACTTGTATGACTTCACGTAATAGCTTTCTTCTTTCTGGTGATTGAATACCGAGAAATGGGAAGTGGTTTTTCATATAACGAGCCATTGGTTCTGCTTTTTCAGGATTTTGATGTGCTAGAAAATGTTGCTGCAAAGCGTTTACAAATGGGTGCATGAATGTGTTCTCCTTTCCTATTCTTGTTCATATTATACAGGGGAGTAAGAAAAATTTGAAAATATGAGAAATAGAGATGTGAAATATGATGGGGATAGAAAGGGGAGAAAACGATGGAGGATCAAAGTATATTAGCAAGTTTCTTTGCACTTAGTTTTGCTTCTATTTTTATTGCTTTAATTTGGGCAGTTCTTGCATATGTACTAACTGCATTTGCGCTTTATACGATGGCAAAAAATGACGGTGCTGATGATGGGGTTCTAGCTTTTATTCCATTTTTAAGTGCTAAGATATGGGGGGATTTAGCGAAGGAGAAGTTACCTGACTTTTTGAAAGAAGAAGCGGGATGGAAAGTGTTTGGTATATATGTTGTTTGTTTTATTTTGAAATTCATCCCAATACTGTGCCTTTTAGCTGGAGCAGTCGTACTTGTTTTATCCATTTATCTGATATATGCCGTTTTGGAAAGATATAGTACGAACGCAGTCCTTTTTACCATTATTCATGTCATAACATTTTCTATTTTTTTACCGATTCATTTATTTCTCATTCGAAACGAGCCAACGAAATATTAGAATCTACTAAAGATAATCATGTTTATTGTTGAACGTTTAATATATGAAAAGGGCTATCGCATGTGGCGATAGCCCTTTTGGATCGTGATTCTAAGCGAGCCACTTTCGCTTTTTATGATTACATTAAGTAACGTAGATAAATATAAACGTGAGAAATGATTAATGACACAATCATAATTGGGAAACCGACTTTTAAGAAGTCTATGTAGCTAATTTTATGCCCTTCGCGGCTCGCGATTCCTGCTACGATTACGTTAGCAGAAGCACCGATTAATGTTCCGTTTCCACCTAGGCAAGCTCCTAATGCTAATGACCACCATAGTACATCGACTTGTACATCAGAAGGTGATAGACCAAGACCAACTGCCATATCGTTAATAAGTGGAATCATTGTTGCAACGAATGGAATGTTATCAATTGTTGCTGATGCAATACCGGATACCCATAAAATAAGGATAGATGCGTAAGAAATATCTCCACCTGTTAAACCAATTACTTTTTGAGCTAACATTTTGATAAGTCCGATATCAATAAGCCCACCAACGAGTACGAATAACCCCGCGAAGAAGAAGATTGTAACCCACTCTACATTAGCGAATATATCTTCAATTTCATGTTCTTTCACACCGATTAACATAAGTACAGTAGCACCGGTTAAAGCGATTACAGCAGCGTCAATGTGGAAAATAGAATGAGTCATGAAGCCGAGGATTGTAAGTCCAAGTACTGTTAAAGATTTTTTCATTAATACAGGATCTTTAATGTATTGTTTTTCATCTAAGCTCATTAATTTTTTTACTTGTACAGGATCAGCAATTAGTTGCTTACGGTACATAAAGTACAGCATGAATGCTACAACTGCAATGATGATTATTACGATAGGTGCTAGATTTAATAAGAAAGCATTGAAATCTAAGTGCTTATTTGCAGAACCAATCATAATATTTGGTGGGTCACCAATTAATGTTGCAGTTCCTCCGATATTTGAAAAAATAATTTCGGAAAGCAAATATGGAACAGGATTTACCTGTAAAATGCGCGTAATAGATAGAGTAACTGGAACAACAAGAAGTACTGTTGTTACGTTATCTAAAAATGCAGAACCAAGCGCGGTAAGCAAAGAAAGAGAAATTAAAATTTTAATTGGATTTCCGTGTGCTTGTTTAGCTGCTTTAATAGCAACATATTGGAATACGCCTGACTTACTTGTGATGTTTACTAAAATCATCATACCGATGAGCAGTGTGATTGTTCCCCATTCAATATGTTTTGTAAAAGCAGTGTGCAAGTCAACGACGCCAAAGATTACCATAAGTGCTGCACCAAGAAGTGCAATAACAGCACGATTAATTTTTTCTGAAATGATAATGGCATATGTAATTAAAAAAACTGCGATAGCAAAGAAATATTGCCAGTTTGCGATTTCTTGCGTTGTTTCGTGCAAAAACTTCATCTCCTTTCGGTTACCTTTCTTAGTGTGTCAAAAAGTTCTAGAAGAAACACACTTATCGCCATTATAAAGTAGAAAAATGTTGTATGTAAATGAAAGGGGTTATTTTGTCATATTTTCTATACAAATGAATTTTTCTTTTTTTCTGAAAATATTTGTGGTTATTTGACATATACATAAGATACATCCAATCTGAATGTTTAAAATGGAATTAGCATTCGAGCCTGTTCGTGTAGGAGTGTAAAGGAGACAGAATGATAAGGAAGGGATCGTATGGATGAACAACAATTTTTATTTTTAGATTTTGAGTTCACGATGCCTCAAAATCGGAAGAAGCCAAAAGGGTTTTTCCCGGAAATTATTGAGGTGGGACTCGTATCGGTTGTGAATTGTGTAGTGGAAGATACGTATTCATCTTATGTAAGGCCAGAAACTTTTCCAAGTTTAACAGATCGGTGTAAAAAGTTTTTGGGAATTCATCAGGAAGCAGTGGACGGTGGAATTTCTTTCTTGGAACTTGTTGAGAAACTTGTTCAGTATGAAAATCGTTGTCAGCCAACAACTGTAACGTGGGGAAATATGGATATGAAGGTATTGAAACATAATTGTGAAGCGGCAGGCGTTAAATTTCCATTTTCAGGACAATGTAGAGATTTATCGATGGAGTATAAACGATTCTTTGGGGAGCGAAACCAAACGGGATTATGGAAAGCGATTGAGGCGTATGGAAAAGTAGGGACAGGAAAGCATCATTGTGCGCTTGATGATGCGATGACAACATATAATATTTTTAAGCTTGTCGAAAAAGATAAAGAGTATTTAGTCAAGCCAGCTCCGCCGACATTAGGTGAGCTTATTGATTTTTCAAAGGTGTTAAAGAAAGTAAGTACACAGTAACGATCAAATTACAAAAGATGTAATTTGATCGTTTTGTTTTTTACAATTTATAATCTTGTTTTAATTGCTGAAGCGTTTGTAAACTACGCTGTGCAAACGGTGAATCATCTTCTGAAAATGAATTCATTTGTGCTTCTAATGCCGCCTTCAGAGATTCTTTATAATCCGGGATATCCCCTTCATATTTTTTTACCATTGTTTGCGGAATATTTGTTTGTTCGCGAAAAGCTAAAGCGCGTCGCTCATGGAAAAATGGTACATCCGCTTGTTTTACGTTATGTAGGTCCCCTTGCGTAGGATGTTTTAAAACAGCTAGTACTTTCACAAGGTAAGTTTCAGGGCGGCTGTTTGTAATCTCACCGATATACTTTCCTGTTTTATAAATACCAGTAACGATTTCTCCAATTTCAAATGTTTCTTTCATATTTTTCACCTCAATTTTATAGTAAGGAAAGAGTGAGCGGGAGTCAAAGAAATCATCTGTAAAGAATAACATTCCGCTGTGGGATGTTATTGAGAATATATGGGAGTTACACTATAATTTATGATGATATGACAGAAAATTCTGAAGTGTGTTGAGGAGATGAAAATATGTATTGTTTGCTTCGATGGCTTCACAGATATAGATGTATTTTTGCCGTGGGATTTACTAAACAGAGTAAGATTAGTCGGGAACATAAAAGATTGGGAGGTTAAACTTGTAGGAACAAAATCAGTACATACATCGGTGGCAGGTCTTACGATTCCTATGTCTGGAACAATTGATGATATTCAGGATTCGAATGCAGTTATATTTGCTAGCGGCCCAGGAGTACAACGGCTTATTTGTGATTCGGACTATTTAAATGAACTGAAATTAAACCTTGATAAACAGCTGATTGGCTCTATGTGTTCCGGTGCTTTAATACTTGGGGCACTCGGATTGTTAACGGGAAAAAGAGCGACTACTTATCCTACAGTGATGAAGCAATTATCGAACTATGATGTTCAAGTTGTGGAAGAAAGGTTTGTGAATATTGGTAACATCTCAACTGCTGCGGGATGTTTGGCCGCACAAGATTTAGTATCTTGGGTTATTGAATCACTTGTGGGAGAAGAAGTAGTGAATCAAGTATTAGAAAGTGTACAACCAGTAGGAGAAGCAGTCATACAAAAACTGTAGAAAAAACAAAGGAGTGATTTTTATGATGCCTTTATATTTTCCAGAAGATAAAACGGAATATATTATTCCAGGGATTGTTTGTTTCTTATTTATAATTGGTGCAATTGCAACTTGGCGTATGTTCATTCGTGTATCAAAACGAGAAGCAGATCGTTTGCAGAAGGTAGAAGAAAGGCTGCTAGCTGAAAAGAAACGCTGATTCGTTTTTGTATGTTTCCCTCTAAGCTCGGACAATCTAAGGGCAGAATGTATTTTGGAGGGAACTGTAATGAAAAAGCAGCTTTTATTTGTATGTTGTATGCTGTTTCTTATGGCAAGTTGTGACAAAGGACATCCAAAAGAAATCGATGTGAAATTATACAATGCTTCCGGTGATAAAGTTGGAACGGCAAAAGTGACTCAGCAAACAAGTGGAGTGAAAATATCGATTAATGCAGAGGGGTTTACACCGGGCACACATGGGTTACACATTCATGAAATTGGGGAGTGCAAAGCGCCTAATTTCGCATCAGCTGGTAATCATTTTAATCCAGAGAAGAAAAAGAAACATGGGCTTATGAATCCAAAGGGAGCAGAGAACGGTGATTTGCCGAATGTGATTGCTGATGGTTCCGGAAAGATTAAAGCGGAAATTGAAGCACCGCATATATCTCTTGAAGAGGGTAAAACGACGCTTCATCGAAAAGACGGGGCATCAATTATTATTACTGAAAACCCTGATGATGGTATGACACAACCTGTTGGAAAGTCAGGGAATCGAATTGCTTGTGGCGTTATTGTAGAAAAGGCATCAGCTACTAAGAAAAAGTAGAAGCTACCTTGAGACGGGTAGCTTTTTTCATTGGCTTATGAAAATGTATACCGAAGTCGGTTTAGAATTTCTTCTAGGACAGATCTTGGGCAACCGATATTAATTCGAATATGTTGTTCTCCGCCTGCTCCATATTTTTCACCTGGCTCGACGATAATTTTCCCCTTTTCTTCGAGTAATTTTGTTCGTTCTTTTTGAGAAAGATTCAAATGTGTACAGTCTACCCAGAGTAAAAAGGTACCTTCTGGCTGGATGACGGAAAGGGCAGGGATATGTTTTGCGATAAATTCACAAGCAAACCGAGCATTTTCTGCTATATATAAACGAATTTCTGTTAGCCATTCATTACATTCCGTGTAGGCGCTTTGCATTGCTGTGTAAGCAAGTGTATTTAATCCGTGAAGTCCTTGTCTTTGCTGCACAGATGTAAAGGCGTGGCGGATTTTTTTATCTGGAATAATAATGATGGATGCTTGTAATCCAGCGATATTAAATGTCTTACTTGGTGCCATACAAGTGATGGTGCGCGCTGCTAATTGCTGAGACAATGAAGCAAACGGGGTATGTGTATGGTCTGCGAAAATAATATCTGCATGAATTTCATCTGTAACAACAGTTACATTGTATGTTTCACATAGTGCTCCAAGTTTTGAAAGCTCCTCTTTTGTCCAAACACGGCCAACGGGATTATGCGGACTGCAAAGAAGCATCAGTTTTACTCCTTGTTGAAATTGTGCTTCCAAATGTTCAAAGTCCATTGTGTATGTGCCGCCTTGTAAAAGCAATGGGCTTTCACATAAATGACGCTTGTTTGTTGTAACCATGTCAAAGAATGGCGGGTAAATAGGTGGTTGTACAAGTACAGATTCACCTTCGTTTGTTAAAGCTTGTACGCTTGCACTAAGAGCAGGAACAATACCGGCACTAAATACAATCCACTCCTTTTTTATTTCCCAATTGTATTGGCTTTTCGTCCAATGACAAATTGTATCTATGATTTCTTCTGACGGTATTGTATAGCCGAAAATAGGGTGCTCAAGGCGTTTTTGTAGTGCGGTTTGAATGGGCATTGGTACTTCAAAGTCCATATCAGCAATCCAAGCATGAAGAAGTTCTTCATTTTTATATGTATCCCATTTTGTACTATGGGTTCCACGGCGATTTACCGTTTTTTGAAATTGTTGCATAAGTTTGCTCCCCTTCTTTAAAAATGTTATTTTGTGAAAATTCCCTCTCTTCTTCTAGAATAGCTGATATGATACGATAAAGAAAAGAATTAAAGTGAAAAAGGCGGGAAGCAGATGGGTGCATATGAAAAGATGGTAGAGTTGGTGAAAAATTGGGATCCTTTTCAAATGGGGCCTGAATTTTATGAAACAGAAGCGAGCGATGTTGTGTACGTAGTAAGTGCGTTTGATGATCCGAAATATATTGCGAAAAAAATCCAGCATATTTACTTCATGTCGTTTGAAGAGGTGCCAGCAATAGAAAAATGTGAGAAGTTAGCAGAGGAGTTACTTCTATTAAAAGAAGGCGGAAGTTGTTCATTGTAGGCTGTCGGAAGTTCCGACAGCCTTTCTTAGTAGGAGTATGATATATGTTAAAAACCGATGGATGGATACTATTGTGCTGAAAAGGCCATGATTTCCTCATAGACATGTTCTGGTTTTTCTTCTGGTAGTAAGTGCCCCACATTTTCGTATGAAATAAATTTAGAATTAGGCAAGTCTTTGTGCAGCCTGTGACCAATATGAACAGGAACAACCTGATCCTTCTCACCCCAAATGAGCAGGGTCGGAGTTTTGATTTCTCGTAATTCTGCTGGTGATAAATCTCCTTCCCGATCTCTTATCATTCGTGTTAAAGCAGGGAATATTCGATTATCATAAAAGGGAGCGGCGTAGCCTTTCATCATTTCATCGTCAATTAATGAATGGTCATGAACAACATTCATTAAGTTATGAACAATACCTCTTCGAATAATCCAATTTTTCACGTATAAATGGAAAAATGGTAAGTAAGAAGAATAAATGAGAGGTAAATTTGCGCGATGTAAATAGCTAGAGCTACAGAGTAAAATGGTCTTTGTAATTAAATCAGGTCGGATGTGATTGACATAGAGTGAGATTTGTCCGCCCATAGAATGGCCAACTAGTACAATATTGGAGAGCTTTAAATGCTCCACTAAATCGATAATGATAGTTGCTAAATTATGATAGGAATATTTAAATTGATTCGATTTATCACTTTTTCCAAACGGTGGTAAGTCAAGGGCAATCACTGTTCCTTCTTGTGCAAGTAAAGGGATTAATCGCCGATAACTAAATGAAGAAGAAAGAAATCCATGAACGAGTACGAAAGTAGGTCGTTCTTTTTTATTATTATGTTCATACAATTCGTAATGAACGGTAGTACCGCGAGTGGAAAAAGTGAAGTAAGGACATTCAGATTGATGTTTCATTTTTTGTCACTCCATTGATTTTTGTTCATATCATCTCCCAGTAGAAAAGGATTTATGTTAACAAAAAAAGGCAAGATGGAGGTCCATCTTGCCTTTTTTATTATGATAAGATTCATCCGCGGACAATATTAGGCGGTGTTTTTCCTTGTAACCCTGCAACTAAATTTTCTGCAGCGGTCATCGCCATTTGACGTCGTGTCTTTAATGTCGCAGATCCGATGTGCGGTAAAGTAACAACGTTTTGTAAAGATAAGAGCGGATTATCTTTTTCAACTGGCTCTTGTGTAAATGTATCGATGCCTGCTGCAAAAATTTTCTTTTGCTCTAATGCAGCGATTAATGCAGACTCATCTACTGTTTTTCCGCGGGAAGCATTAATGAAAACTGCTGTTTCTTTCATTAATGAAAATTCCTTTTCTCCAATGAGATGATAGGTTTCTTCTGTTAATGGAGTTAGGAGAACAATGAAATCAGATTGCTGTAGTAGTGTGTGTAAATCACAGTATGCAGCATCAAACTTTTGTTCAGCTTCTTCTTTACGGCGACGATTATAATAAAGGACATTCATATCGAATCCGAATTTCGCTCGTTTCGCAACAGCTTCTCCAATCCGGCCCATACCAATAATTCCAATTGTACTATGATGTACATCTAGTCCAAAGTGTTCCTTTGTAATTTCAGCATCCCAATCACCATTTTTCACATAAGAATCAAGCTCGCATATGCGGCGCCCAGCTGATAGCATCAGAGCGAAAACAAGATCAGCCACTGTATCATCTAATACATATGGGGTATTTGTTCCAATCACATTTCTCTTTTGCATTGTCTCTAAATCAAAATTATCATAGCCAACAGAAATGTTGCTCACAACTTGTAGATGAGGAGCTGCTTGTAACAATTCTTCATCGATTTTGGTACCGAAGTTAAGCAAGCCATGTTTATCTTGTATTTTCTCTAATAAAACTTCACGAGGTATTTTTTCATTACGATCCCACTTTTCATATTCACAATGCTCAGAGAGGTATGTTTCTACAAATTTTGGAACGCGTTCAGCAATATATACTTTTGATTTCACGGTTTCAGCCCCTTTCCTTTTTATTTTTACATAATTCTCTAAAAAAATCTTCTTTTCAAACACAAAAGAGTATTTGTATAATTTAGAAAAAGTGAAAAGGAGGATGCATTATATGATGACTGAAAAAGAATTAGAATTGTTAGCATGCCTTGAAAAAAACAGTCGTTTATCCGTAGAAACGTTAGCGAAAATGTTAAATATAGAAGTAGAAGAAACAAAAGAAATGGTCGCAAAATTAGAAAGTGAAAAAATCATTGTGGATTATGTTACACATATCGATTGGACAAAGGTGAAAGAACATACTGGTTTAACAGCAATGATTGACGTGAAAGTTACACCAAAGCATGGTGTTGGATTCGATGCAGTTGCTGAGCAAATTTACCGTTATTCGGAGGTGAAATCGGTTTATTTAATGTCAGGGACATATGATCTTTCTATTACGTTAGAAGGAAAGAGTATGGCTGAAGTGGCAACATTTGTTTCAGAAAAATTAGCAACGATTGAATCGGTTGTTTCAACAACAACGCATTTTATTTTGAAGAAATATAAACATGAGGGCATTATTTATGAAAAAACTGATGATGATAAACGAATTGTGGTGACACCATGAAGCGGTTTGAACTATCAAGATCAGCAGAATCTTTACAGCCATCCGGCATTCGTAAGTTCTTTGACTTAGCGGTAGGGATGAAAGGTGTTATTTCACTTGGAGTCGGAGAGCCAGATTTTGTTACACCATGGAATGTCAGACAAGCATGTATTCGTTCATTGGAAGAAGGATACACAGCATATACTGCAAATGCAGGATTATTAGAGCTGCGTCAAGAAATAGCAAAGTATCTTCAAAAGCAATTTCATGTTTCCTATGATCCAAATGAAGAAATTATTGTTACAGTTGGGGCAAGCCAAGCGTTAGATGTGGCGATGCGTGCTATTGTAAATCCAGATGATGAAGTAATCATTATTGAACCGAGTTTTGTGTCTTATGCACCGCTTGTTACATTAGCTGGCGGGGTACCAGTTCCAGTAGCAACTTCTTTAGAGTCTGCGTTTAAAGTACAGCCGGAGCAAATTGAAGCGGCTATTACAACGAAAACGAAGGCCATTTTACTTTGTTCCCCAAATAATCCAACGGGAGCACTTTTAAACAAATCCGAATTAGAAAAGTTAGCAGTAATCGTTGAAAAGTATAATCTCATTGTATTGTCGGATGAAATTTACGCAGAGCTTGTATATGATGAGGCTTATACGAGTTTTGCGAGTATTCAAAATATGCGTGACCATACAATCTTAATTTCAGGATTTTCAAAGGGATTTGCGATGACTGGATGGCGTCTTGGAATGATTGCGGCTCCGGTACATTTTTCGGAATTAATGCTTAAAATTCATCAATACTCCATGATGTGTGCACCGACAATGTCACAGTTTGCAGCATTAGAAGCGCTTCGCTCTGGAAACGATGAAGTGATTCGAATGAGAGAAAGTTATAAAAAACGCCGTAACTTTATGACGACATCATTTAATGAGATGGGCTTAACATGTCATATGCCGGGAGGAGCGTTTTATGTATTCCCTTCCATTTCTTCAACTGGATTGTCTTCAGCGGAATTTGCAGAACAATTATTGTTAGAAGAAAAAGTAGCAGTTGTTCCCGGAAGTGTCTTTGGTGAAAGCGGTGAAGGGTTTATTCGTTGTTCGTATGCAACTTCGCTTGAACAGCTTATGGAAGCGATGAAGCGAATGGAGCGATTCGTAGAGAATAAAAAAAGGACAAAACAGAATACGTTTTGTCCATAAAAAGGGGGGGAATACTAGAAAGCCATGTGTTAGTATTCTATCCCAATATTTAAAAAATATACGCATTAGAGGAAATTTTTTCATGAATTTTGAATGATATAGGAGCTAGTGGTATAATTTACTAATATAAGGGGGCTTTTCTTAGCAGGAGTTATTTTCGCCTGAGAATGAGCTTTCGCCAATCGGATATTTATCTTGTTATTTGCGAGCGGTTGCATCTGCGACTCTTTTTGTATGTTTGGCAGATGTCTTGCCAATTGCAAGTAGTGGGGAAAATGGTAAACGTATGGGAGTGTTTCATATGTCAGAACAATACACAGCAGGAGTGGTTGTAAAAGGGAAAGTGACTGGAATTCAAGATTACGGTGCATTTGTAGCATTGGATGAAGCAACACAAGGACTTGTGCATATATCTGAAATTACAAATGGATATGTAAAAGATATTCATGACTTTTTAAAGGTCGGAGATACAGTAGAAGTAAAGGTCCTTTCAATTGATGAAGAACACAGAAAAATGAGTTTATCGTTAAAAGCAGCGAAGGGAAAACAAGGAAAAGTTCTTGTACCGAATCCGTCTGATAAAGGATTTAATACGCTGCGTGAGAAGCTAACAGAGTGGATTGAAGAATCACAGTTATCAAAGTAAAAGAGGATCGCTATATGAGCGACCCTCTTTTACTTTATATTATGATATATATTAGCAAATATGATTGCAAGCAATCATATTCGTATGTCGGATGGGAAGGGTGACATACTTGTTATCGAACTTCATTCGTTTCTGGGTGAGTGCCAAGATTTTCGGATGGCTTGAATAGTAAACCAAGATTAATGAGCCCAGAAATACCAACGATACCGTAAATAATTCGTGCGAGAGCAGCGTTTTGTCCACCGAAAATAGCTGCTACTAAGTCAAATTGAAAGAATCCAATAAGTCCCCAGTTGACGGCGCCAATTACAGTGAATACTAATGCAATACGTTGTAAAGTACTCATTTCAAATAGCCCTCCTTAAATATGAAGCATAAGCAAACCTTTTGTTATAAAGTATAATTGCACTTTAAGAGGTTTAACTCTCTTATAGAATGGTTATCTTTTGCCGTTTTTATACATCAAAAAATATCCATCATAAGATATATACATCTATACCAAAAATGAGGATTTTTATACGAAAAATGAACTTTTTTTAAAAAATAAATATTGGTTGCGTTTACAATTCTTCAATCGCTTGATTTACAACTTCAGTTTCGCTAAAGTGAATACAGAAATACATATACATAAATTGGAGGGAAAAAGATGAGCACACATGTAACGTTCGATTATTCTAAAGCGTTATCGTTCATCAGTGAACACGAACTAACTTATTTACGTGATGCAGTAAAAGTATCACATCATGCAATCCATGAGAAAACTGGAGCTGGGAACGATTTCCTTGGGTGGGTAGAGCTTCCGCTTCAATATGACAAAGAAGAATTTACTCGCATTCAAAAATGTGCTGAGAAAATTAAAAATGACTCTGATATTTTACTTGTTGTAGGTATTGGTGGTTCTTACTTAGGAGCACGCGCAGCAATTGAAATGTTAAACCATTCTTTCTACAATATGCTTTCTAAAGAACAACGTAAAACTCCACAAGTGCTATTTGTTGGACAGAACATTAGCTCCACTTACATGAAAGATTTAATGGACGTATTAGAAGGGAAAGACTTCTCTATTAATGTTATTTCCAAATCAGGTACAACAACTGAACCTGCGATTGCATTCCGCCTATTCCGTAAATTATTAGAAGAGAAATATGGAAAAGAAGAAGCACGTAAACGTATTTATGCAACAACTGATAAAGCGCGCGGTGCTTTAAAAACATTAGCTGATGAAGAAGGATACGAAACATTCGTAATTCCTGATGATGTTGGCGGTCGTTTCTCTGTATTAACACCAGTTGGTTTATTACCAATTGCAGTTAGTGGCCTAAATATCGAAGAGATGATGAAAGGTGCAGCTGCTGGACATGACGACTTTGCGAAATCAGAGCTTGAAGAAAACCCAGCTTATCAATACGCAGTTGTTCGTAATGCTCTATATAACAAAGGTAAAACGATTGAAATGCTTGTTAACTATGAGCCAGCACTTCAATACTTTGCTGAGTGGTGGAAACAATTATTTGGTGAAAGTGAAGGAAAAGATCAAAAAGGTATTTTCCCATCTTCAGCAAACTTCTCTACTGACTTACATTCATTAGGTCAATACATTCAAGAAGGACGTCGTGACCTATTTGAAACAGTTCTTAAAGTGGGTAAATCTACACACGAACTAAAAATCGAAAAAGATGAGAACGATTTAGATGGCTTAAACTATCTTGTTGGTGAAACAGTAGACTTCGTAAACACAAAAGCGTACGAAGGTACATTACTTGCACACAGTGATGGCGGAGTACCAAACTTAATCGTAAACATTCCAGAATTAAACGAGTATACATTCGGTTACCTTGTATACTTCTTCGAAAAAGCATGTGCGATGAGTGGCTACCTACTAGGTGTAAATCCATTTGACCAACCAGGTGTAGAAGCATACAAGAAAAACATGTTCGCTTTACTTGGCAAACCAGGATTCGAAGAACTAAAAGCAGAATTAGAAGAACGCTTGAAATAGGGAAAGCGGAAATGGCTCGTTCAGAATGGAAGAAGCGAAGCTACCGACCATTCTAGCCATTGAAGCTGGATAGTAGAAAAGCGGAGCCGACTGTTTAGGCCTGTCGGCTAAGGTTCTTGCGTACAGAAAGTGCTTTACTTTCTCGTGCGGAAGGTTCTTAGACGGAAAGGCCTAGGAGGCATAGTTGAACAAAGAAGCTGTTGGGATCATCCCAACAGCTTTTTTTACGGTAAGGAAGGGGCAAATCGTGCAGAAGAGGCGGTGTGCTGTGTCGAAATGCCGATATGTTAATGCTAGAACAAATGTGAACCGGGCATGCTAAGAGAAAATCGAGGAAGGGTGAATGGCTTGATTCTGATTCAATCAGATTTAGAAGGTCGTACGTATGCTTTGTTTCAACTAGAGGAAACGTTAAAGCCACTTGGCTATAGCATTGGTGGCAATTGGGAGTATGACAAGGGTTGCTTTGATTATAAGGTAGATGAGGATGATGGATATCAATTTTTAAGAGTCCCATTTACGGCGGTGGAAGGAGAGCTTGATAGGCCTGGTGTAGTCGTCCGGATTGAAAAACCATATCTCCTTTCACATGTATATCAAGACGAATTGGATGATCAAGTAAATACATTAGCAGCTGGAACAGGTGGATTAGATCAGTTTGCGGAGCCGCAAGATGCAGACGGGGATATAAAAAGAAAATATATTGATATCGGAAAGGCCTTAGTAAAAGAGCTGGAAAAGCATATTATTAATGTTTAATTAAGATAAATACGTCGCTTTCAATAATAACGAAGGAATGAACGGGATTAATATGATATTGTTCATTTCGCTGCACACCTAGCAGTAAGATGTCCTGTTTTAAAAGCGAGCTACTGCAAACTTCGAAAGTTTTTCCAATATAGGATGAAGGAGTATTCATTAGCTGTAATCTACTTTCTGAGATTTCATTATAAAGGGTAAATAATACACCTGAAATAGAAGGGAATAAAAGAGATGCAGTAAAAACATAGCTTGTTAATTTATTTCCTTCTATAATTTCGTTAGCTCCCGCTCTAGTTGCGTTTTGAATTTGTTCAGAAGTAAGGAGTTCAGCGATGCAATGAATGTTTGGGTTTAGCCCTTTGGCAGTTAAAATATTTAGAATGGATTGTGTATCAGCTAAGCTTTCGTTTTTTTCTTTGTCTGCGGTTATTAAAATCGTATGAGCTGTCTTAATGTTGGCTTTTAATAAAGTTTGATCGTGATGCGGGCATCCTTTAATAAACTCTAAGTGATGAAATGGCTTCGGAAGTAAAGAAAGTGTTTCGTCTATTAAAACGATATTAAGATTTGGCTCTAAAACATGCATTTGACTTACCACTTGTTTGGCTCTTTCATTCCAACCGACAATAATCATATGCCCGTGACAAGTTGCGGCATCTTCACCTTTAATTTTCATATATTGCTTGCTGATCATTTCGGTAGCGAATAATACCATGTAATAAGAGCAAAATCCTGTTCCTAATAAAATAAGAAGTATACCGAGCAGTTTTCCTAACGATGTATGTGGGACGTAATCACCGTACCCGACAGTAAAAATTGTAACAAGCGACCACCATATCCCATCAAGCCATGTAGAAAAATACTTTGGTTCTAATTTATATATGAGAAAGCCAAAAACAGTAGTAAGAATGAGAATAAAGCTAATTAAGCGAAAAATAATGGAGTCGCGAAATACATCCACTAGGTTAGCGCGTGATTTCAAAATGGTATACCTCCTTCTTATCATGTAAGGCTACATTCATTGTTACCATTATGGAAAAAAGAAAAACTCTCTATTTTGTAAGAGAGTTGTTTTGCGCTGAGAAATATTACATACTTTCAACTTCCGTTTGTTGAACACTTTCGAGATGCTGCAAGGCATAATAAACGTCAGCTGTATGTTTTTTTTGATCAACAGACAATTTAAGATGTAAAAAGTGAGAGCCGTTCTCTAATGTTTTAAGTTTCATATTTTTAACTTTTATGCCCATTTCCTTGATTTCTTCAATCACAATAGGGATGTTATTCATATCCCGTACAACCAGTTTAACAGCGATATCTCGCTGCCTTAGTGATCTAGGGCCTAAAAATTTCATTGTTAACGGTATAAGTTCGACACTAATCATAAGGAAACACATACCGAAAACCGCTTCAAGATAAAAACCAGCTCCAACAGCAATTCCAATACCGGAAGCGCCCCAAATCATAGCGGCAGTAGTTAATCCTGCAATGCTGTCATTTCCTCTTCTTAAAATAACGCCAGCACCTAAAAAACCGATCCCTGAAACAATTTGAGCTGCAAGGCGAAGTGGATCCATGTTCATGTGATCTGTATGAGGTAAATTATAAGCAGCTTTAATAGAAACAATGGTAAGGAGGCAACTAATAATAGAGATGACTAAGCAAGTTTTTAAACCGAGTGGCTTTTTCTTTAATTCACGTTCTAAACCGATAGCGAATCCTAAAACAGCAGAGAGACCTAGCTTAATTAATAAATCGGTATAGTCCATACGTATTCCTCCTCATCTGTTTATTTACTGTAATGTAGCAATAATATATGAGTAAAATAGTTATTCGTAACTTAAAGCTTCTATCAAGTTTGATATGACTTCCTGTCTTTGTAAAGAATATATGTAGTAATTTGTTAGAGATGAAAATGACTATAGTGAAAAAGGGCATTTTGTTTAAGTGTATGAGGCTAAAACAGAAACTTGGTTATTTTTATAAAAAAGTTTTAAAAGGGTGTTGCATTTCGGAATTCTACATGATATATTAATAACCGTCGCTGATGCGAAACAGCAGAAAGCGAAAAAAGAAATTAAAAACTTTGTTGACATCAAAAAACGAAGATGTTAACATAAGGAAGTCGCAAATGAGCGGCAAACAAGTTCTTTGAAAACTGAACGAAACAAACAACGTGAAACGTCAATTTTTATTTTATGATGCTAGACAAACTAACTTTATTGGAGAGTTTGATCCTGGCTCAGGATGAACGCTGGCGGCGTGCCTAATACATGCAAGTCGAGCGAATGGATT
>NZ_JBIWHY010000011.1:0-192320 GCF_044764345.1 Bacillus sp. NPDC094106
CCATCCGTTTTCTGTATTTGTAACATCTAACTTATTACCATTTAATAATTTACCGACAACTTTTGATTCCGTAGTTGGGTTTTCGCGTACGTTTAATACGTCTGTTGTTACAACAGTCTCTGCTTTTGCAGAAGTAGTGAAAATCCCAAGACCAAAAACCGCTGCTGCTGCTATACCAATTAATTTTTTCATGAATAGCCTCCATTCGCTTTGTTTTCGTGTCCTCATTATAGCAACAGTTTTTTTGGGAATTTGGAAAATCACACAATTACAAACCATTCGTAATAAATTATTAATAGTTTGTAATATAAAATTGAATGTAAAAAATAGATTTCTATCTGTATTCACATGAGTTTTACTAGAAACCTTCTCCTTATTGAATAAATATTTTTTTACATAAAAAATAATAGTGTTACTTCTCTGTTACAAAACACATGAGAACATTACGATTCTTAACCGCACCATGTCTTTTTATTTAACACATTGTATATTCAATTAAAATCGAAAAAGACAGCTATCCTACTAAACAGCTGTCCTTTTCGATTTCTTATTGAATTTTCTTTTTCCATATCCCTATCATAAGAGCCGATACAATAGATCCTATTAATATAGAAAGAATATATAACATTGGTTTATTTACTAACATAATGACAAACAACCCACCATGAGGAGCTGGTAATGTGATTCCAAATAACATCGATAACGCACCAGCAAGACCTGACCCAACAACACAACTTACAATCACACGGATTGGATCCGCTGCTGCAAATGGTATTGCTCCTTCTGTAATAAATGATGCTCCCATAATATAGTTTGTCAAACCCGACTTACGCTCTGCTTCTGTAAATTTCGTTTTAAAGAATGTAGTTGCAAATGCAATCGCAAGCGGTGGTACCATTCCACCCGCCATAACAGCTGAATGCACGCCAAAGTTTCCAGCCTCAATTGCAGCAATACCAAATGTAAATGCCGCTTTATTAATCGGACCACCCATATCAACAGCCATCATGCCACCTAAAATAAGTCCTAACAATATCGCATTTGTACCGCCTAAACCATTTAACCAACCCGTTAATGCTTCGTTTAAAGCAACTACAGGTGGATTCACAATTTTTAACATGAGTATACCTGTAATTAATAATCCAAATACCGGATATAATAAAACAGGTTTAATTCCCTCTAACTGTACTGGTAAATTTGCAAATAGTTTCTTTAAACCAAGAACAACATATCCTGCTAAGAAACCAGCAATTAATCCACCTAAAAAGCCTGCGTTTGCTTGTGCTGCTAAAAAACCACCGATAATACCTGGCATAAATCCTGGTCGATCTGCAATAGAACTAGCAATAAATCCAGCTAATATTGGGACAAGGAATGCAAACGCTCCTGTTTTCCCTCCACCAATGCTCATCAAAACTTCTGCAATCGGCCCTTCCGCTTTAATTCCACCAAAGAAAAACGCAAGTGCAATTAAAATCCCACCTCCAACTACGAACGGTAACATATTACTTACACCATTCATTAAATGCTTGTATATACCAAATCCTTTTTCTTTTTCAGCTGTCTCTGCTTTTCCACTTTCTTTTATCCCTTTAAAAACCGGGGCATCTTGATTTACAGCACGCTGAATGAGCTGTTCCGATTTTCGAATACCATCTGCAACTGGCACTTGAATGATATGCTTTCCAGCAAAACGATTCATCTCTACTTGTTTATCCGCCGCAACAATAACTGCTGTTGCACGCTCAATATCCTCTTTTGTTAATCCATTTTTCACACCAGTTGACCCATTTGTTTCTACCTTAATCGCAATTCCTAATTCTGCTGCTTTTGCTTTTAAGCTATCTGCAGCCATATATGTGTGAGCGATACCAGTCGGACACGCTGTGACAGCTAACACGTATGGTTCATTTCCCTCAGGCTTTACTGTCTCATTTTGCACTTCTTGTTCATTCTCTTTTTCATCAAACAAACGAATGATTTCTTCTTTACTTGTAGCTTCTAAAAGTTGTTTTCGAAACTTCTCATCCATTAATAGCGTAGATAAACGGGATAAAGTTTCTAAGTGCATATGATTTGCCCCTTCACTAGCGGCAATCATAAAGAATAAATGCGCAGGTTGTCCATCAAGTGATTCATAATTGACACCGCTTACACTTCGACCAAAACAAATAGCAGGTTGTTTGACCGCTTTTGTTTTGGCATGCGGGATAGCAATCCCTTCCCCAATTCCAGTTGTACTTTGCATTTCACGCTGTAAAATAGCATCTTTAAATTCTGATCTACTATTTAACCTTCCTGCCTTATCTAATTTCTCCACTAATTCATCGATGACAGCTTCTTTAACTGAAGCTGTCAAATCCATGATGATTGTATCCCTTTTTAAAATCTCTGTAATTTTCATATACTGTTCCCCCTACCGCTTTGTAATGATTACTTGGGATAATAATCCTTCCACTTTATCTTTTGTACACAAATCTGCAGAAAATGCTGTTGCACTTCCTGTTGCAACACCATAACGAAATGCTTCTATCACATCTTTTGTTTTTTCATACATCCCTACAAATCCTGCAACAAGAGAATCTCCTGCTCCAACAGAATTAATGACTTTTCCTTTTGGGACAGTCGCTTCATATACTCCCTCACTTGTGAATAATAAAGCACCATCACCTGCCATAGAAACAATTATATTCTGTACACCTTGCTCAATTAATTTTTTGCCATATGGAAGAATTTCTTCCACTGTTGAAAGCTTTTCTCCGAACAATTCTCCAAGTTCATGATGATTTGGTTTTATTAAGAACGGTTTATTTTTAATTACATGTTCTAGGGCACTCCCACTTGCATCAACAACTACTTGAATACCATGTTTTACTCCATAAGCAGCTATTGTCTCATAGAATGTTTTCGGGACAGAAGAAGGTATACTACCAGCTAATACAACACAATCTCCGGCCTGCATACTCTCAATTTTTTTCATTAGCTGGTCAAACTGTTCATCCGTAATAATCGGACCTTGTCCATTTAATTCTGTTTCTTCCTGTCCTTTTATTTTCACATTAATTCGTGAATCCCCATCTACTTGAACGAAATCAGTTGTAACACTTTCCCTTTGCAAAGCCTCCTTAATAAATTGTCCTGTAAACCCTCCCGTAAAACCAAGAGCTGTATTCTGAACATCAAGGCGATGCAGCACGCGAGAAACATTAATCCCTTTCCCTCCAGGGAATTTCATATCTTTCTCCGCTCGATTCACTGTCCCTAACATGAAAGGATTCACTTGGACAACATAATCAATGGATGGATTTAAAGTAACTGTATAAATCATTGTTTATCAACCTCAATTACATTTGTTTTTCTTTTATATTCTTCTAGCTCTTCTTCTAATACATTTGTAATAATCCTTGCCTCTTCGACATTTGCAATTTTCGCAAATGCAACTTCTGAAAATTTACTTTCATCTATTAAAAAATAACCTTCATTTGCTAATGTTAATGCCATTTTTTTCAGCAATGCTTCCTCCGGATCTGGCGTTGTATATCCAAGTTGTTCATGTACACCATTTGCTCCTAAAAAACACTTATCAAAACGATATTTCTGTATACTTTCCTGTGCCATGGCACCAATTAAAGCTTTCGTTCGGCTCTTCATCATTCCACCAAGCAAATAAGCCCGAATATTATTTTCAACTAATGCTTCAATATGCATAAGTCCATTTGTAACAACTGTAACGTCTTTATTTGTTAAATACGGAATCATTTCAAACGTTGTACTCCCTGCATCTAAATAAATACAATCTCCTTGCTCAACAAATGATGCAGCATAACTTGCAATTTGTTGCTTTATTTGAATGTTTTTGGATGATTTTTCAACCATCGTCGGCTCTTGACCTTTTCCGGTTAATATCGCTGCTCCTCCATGCACTCTTTTTAATAAACGCTGCTTTTCTAGTTGTGCTAAATCACGACGAATTGTTGATTCTGAACTCTGCGTTCTTTCAACTAATTGTTGTAATTTCACAACTTTGCATTCCTTTACAAGCTTTAAAATAAGCTGATGACGTTCAGGCGTTAACATATTATTCACCTCTTCTTTGATTACAGTATAATGAAAACGAATTCGAAAATCAACCAAAAACATTCAAAATTAGTCACAAACAATCAAAAAAACCCAATTAAAACAACCTTCTTGAGGCATATCAAGAAGGTTGTTTTACATTATCTTATTTTTTATAGTGACGCTCTATAAATTGCTACCACGTCTTCTTTATTTAACTTTTTGAAATGACCGAATTCACCATAAGCCATCGCTTTATCTGCCATTAAATCGACCTCGGCTTCTCCAATTTCATAATCAGCTAATCGAATCGGCGCTTCAATAGACGTCCAAAATTGACGTAAAGCTTCAATCCCTTCTAAGGCAACTTCCTTATCCGTTTTCCCTTCTTCTTCTACATGAAAGACACGTACTGCAAACTGTTTAAAACGCTCAACATTTTCATCTAAAACATGTTTCATCCAATTTGGGAATAAAATTGCTAAACCTCCGCCATGTGGTATGTCATGCACGGCCGAAACAGCATGCTCAATATTGTGCGTTGCCCAATCTCCTCGTACTCCCATTGCTAAAATACCGTTTAGCGCCATCGTTCCACAATATAAAATCGTTTCTCGATACTCATAATTTTCCAAATCATTTAGAAGTTTGGGAGCCGTTTCAATGACCGTTTTTAAAATAGACTCGCAATAACGATCTTGTAATTCTATATTTGTACCTTGATGAAAATATTGTTCCAATACATGCGACATAATATCAACCATGCCATAAATTGTTTGATTCCTTGGTACAGAAGTTGTATGAACTGGATCTAAAATAGAAAATTGCGGGAATGTAACAGGGCTTCCCCATCCATACTTTTCATTTGTCTCCCAATTCGTAATCACAGATCCCGCATTCATTTCAGAACCTGTCGCCGCAAGAGTTAGTACTGTACCGAACGGTAACGCTTCACTAGCGAATGCTTTCTTTGTCACAATGTCCCATACATCTCCGTCATATTTACTACCCGCAGCAATTGCCTTTGTACAATCAATTACACTTCCCCCACCAACTGCTAAAATAAATTCAATTCTATTTTCTTTACACATTTGAATTCCTTTATTTACAGTCGACAAACGAGGATTAGGCTCCACACCTGTCAATTCAAATATTTCTGCATCCATTTCTTTTAAAATAGAAATTACATTCTCATATATACCATTTCGTTTAATACTTCCTCCTCCATATACGAGAAGAACCTTTTTACCAAACTGCGGAATTTCACTTTTTAACTGCTCTAATTGTCCTTTACCAAAAATAAGCTTTGTCGGATTACGAAATACAAAGTTTTGCATTCAATCAACCACCCTTCTTTATTAAAAGCAACTATATTTTTGTATACCATATTTTTCTCATTTCTCCAAAATATTTGCCCAATAAAAAAATCTCAGCCAAAGAGGCTGAGATTTTTTATTGATAATAAGGTGAGATCATTAAGTAAACAATAACACCAGAAAGACTTACGTATAACCAAATCGGCATCGTCCAACGCACAATTTTACGATGACGTGTTAATTGATTTGTAAACCCAAATACAAGTGAAAACAGCGCAAGCGGTACAATAATTGCCGCAAGAAAAATATGTGTAATTAAAATAAAGAAGTACACATATTTAATAATTCCTTCTCCACCAAAATGCGTTGCTGGCGCTAAGTAATGATACGTTAAATATGAAACACAAAATAACAATGTTGTTGTAAATGCCGCAAGAATAAAACCGCGGTGCATTTTCACATTTTTTTTAATAATAGAGAACAACGCTGCCACTAAAAATACAAATGTAAAGCTATTAAAAATTGCATTTAACAACGGCAAAATTGTTACGTCAAAATGTACTTCTCCTTTGTAGCCAACAGGTCCAAAAAACAAAAATAAAATAATCGCATTGACAATTACAGAAAGCGTTATCACAATAGGAGCATAGCTTTTCTGATTTGTTGAATGATCCACCAAATTGTTCACTCCTTCTTCTTCCACATATATATAATTAACCTCACTATTTTAACATATTATTCACAGTGTAAATGTGACAATAGTTTGACACAGTAAGGTCAAACAAAGAAAAAATCCTTCTTAACTATACTTCTTAAGAAGGATTTTTTCGCTTTATTATTGAAATAGCAATGCGATTAGTTTTTGTTAAAAAACAGATCGCTATATGCTTGAAAAATTTCAGACATTTGATATCCCATTAATGAAATTGCTGTTAATGAAAAGAAACCAATCATAAAAAATCGAATCCACATATAAATCTCCTCCTTGTATTTAGCTTATAATACATGTGCTATATAACAAGTTGGATAACAATCTTCTTCCTCGCCTTCTTTTTTCTTTACAATCGCTGTTATAAAACGAATCATAAAGAATGTAACAAACGGAAGTTCTTCGTAATTTATATTGGCATAGCTTAGTAACGGCTCCCGTTGTAAATCAGATGGGGATGAGAAAGAATAGAACATACCTTGCTCTTCTATATATACAATGACAACTTTCATACAAAATAATATCCCGAGAAACGAAACAATATCTTGCCAATCTGTCGTATATAAAAAATTATAAAGATCTAATACGTACTCTTCCATCATCATCCCCCCTTTCTTTTTTACCATTTTCCTCGCCTTTGTATAAAAAGTCAAGAAAAATGTTTTATATACACTGTGTAAATAGTGATTATATGATTTCCACTTGTACATCTTGCTCCTGTAATACTTGAACGATTAACTCCAGCACCATATTTTGCATTAACTGGTACATTTTTTTCTGTGGCGTATTTTTCTCTACGGTATACTCAATATGCTGCAAAACATAACCTTCCACAAGTAAAATCCCTTTTTCAATCATTACCGAATTTTGTTTTACATTTATAGCTTCTGATAGTAAGACTTTACTTTCTGTCAAAATAATCTCCTGCGAAACCTTTTTAATTCTTGTGACTTTTTCTTTAAACATCACTATTTCTTGCAAACTAATCTCAGTTTTGTATTTTCCTATTTCTATTGGTAATTTCGTCGTTATATAATTACTGGATTTGCTGTCTTTTCTCTGTTTTGATATCAAATTGTGCATAGGAACCCACAAAGATTGTTCCATATTATCATTTTCAATATACCTTACGTCTTCCTGATTAGGAAGCTCTAGAAGTACCCTCTTTTCAAAAAGCTTTGAAGAAACTAAACAACAATATGGCTCTTCATGATAATGATGTACTGTAGCTAACAACTTTGTATCTAACTCATAAAACACTTTATTCGTTTCGCTATGAAATACAAATACTTCTTCATCTTTATTACTTAATATAGGCGAGTTTGAAAAACTAGACACTTCAGCAACAGTAGAAAATGGAGTTTTCACTACCATAGAACGTACTATACTTCCTATTTTTAATTCAGTATGTAAATTATCCTCTTTCTTTAATCCTTTGGGTTCATTCTCTTCTTTCTTCAGCTCTTGAAGTTCATTCTCCTCTTTCTTCAGCTCCTGAAGTTCATTCTTCTCTTTCTTCAACCCTTGAAGTTCATTCTCCTCTTTCTTCAGCTCCTGAAGTTCATTCTTCTCTTTCTTCAACCCTTGAAGTTCATTCTCCTCTTTCTTCAGCTCCTGAAGTTCATTCTTCTCTTTCTTCAACCCTTGAAGTTCATTCTCCTCTTTCTTCAACCCTTGGAGTTCATCATCCGCTTTCTTCAACCCTTGGAGTTCATCATCCGCTTTCTTCAACCCTTGGAGTTCATCATCCGCTTTCTTCAATTCTTGAGTCTTCTTATATTTAGAAAAAAATTTTTCCGCCATTTTATTATCAATCCACGGCTTATTCATCATCAATCACTTCCTAACCGATGAATTTATTCTATATTTTCTACGCTTCACACCGAATAGAGAGACATATGTACATAACCGCTGTTGTCATTTATATATGTTTTATACTGACAAAAAAGACATCACCTTTTCTATAGAAAAGGTGATGTCTTTTTTTTATAAACCTACTTCTCTAGTACGCACTTGCTGTACTTGTAATACTTTCAAAGTAAGGTCTAGTACAATTTTTTCACGCAGTGTATCGAACGGCTCATTTAAATTTGTAGGGCATGGTGAAAAATCAAGTTCAAAGAATTTAGCACTAATTAATTCACAAAATGGTTGTTCGTTATAAAATACCGAATTTTCGAAGAAGTACTTATCTAATCGAGGTAAATCACCATTCTTAGGATTAATAAAGTGAGAAGTAGTATCTGAAGAAGCTGCGATTATAGGTTGTGTTAGAAAATCACCATCTGCTAAATCTGCAAACCCAGAAAAATTAACATTGGCAATACGATCAATTAGATTTCCATTACACTTATCAGATGCATATTCAATATTTTTACGAATAAAGCCTTGTACAAATAATTTCGCTCTTGTAACGCGGCGATAACTTGTACCTGCTACTGGAGTAAAAGCGACAGGAACTAACTTACATTGTGTTAAAAATACATTTTTCAATACACGTTTAATTTCGACAGCAGGAGGATTTAACGGAATAGTCGATTCTACAACAATTTGAAGCGTTCTCTCAGCTAAAACAACTGGTACTTTTATCAATGCGTTTGGCGTAACAATTGGTGCTGCTGCTACATCAGATAATGGTGTTTGAGTTTGTCCCTCTACTTGACATGGTACATTAATCGGACATTGTTCACTCATATTTAATACTCTCCTTTTTATAAATAATTTTAGAGTTTTTTAAACTCTTTACGCTATAATGTATGTATTTTTTATAGCAATGCGTGGGTTTTCGTAATAGACTCTTTTATTATTTTATTGATAGAAATAAAATTCACTTTTTAATAGTCAATCTTACATGTATGATAGGAGCCTCCATGAATACTTACCTACTATTAACCTTCCTTTTCATACCGCACTAACGATTGACAATATCATACAAATTTTATACCATGTTTTTATGATATTTTTCTTAAAAGGCTGCTTATTCTACATAATAACGTATAATCTATATGAACAAATTCATATGATTAATAGATAAGTGTGTATGAATAACCATGTAGATTATTATAAAATGGAGGGGTTTTTTATGTCTGTCTATGCACCACACGAAATTACCGAGTTGGCCGCTAACTCAGGTAAAAAGAAAGCATCTTTACCACTACTACCGATGTTAATTCTTGGATTTTTTGGCGGCGCTTTCATATCATTTGGATATTTACTCGATATTCGTGTCATTGGAACAATGCCAAAATCTTTTGGATCACTTACTAGTTTTTTAGGCGCTGCTGTTTTCCCTATTGGCCTTATACTCGTTATCCTCGCTGGTGGTGAACTATTAACTGGTAATATGATGACCGTACCGATGGCTTGGTTTCAAAAAAAGATTACTTTCTCTAAAGTAGTAACGAACTTATTGATTATTACAATTAGTAATTTTATTGGTGCGGTTTTCGTTGCTTATTTCTTTGGCCATGTCGTTGGATTAACTGAAGGACAATTTTTAGCAAAAACCGTGTCTATCGCACAAGCCAAACTACATGATACACCCGTACAAGCATTCTTCTCTGCTATTGGATGTAACTGGCTCGTTTGTTTAGCTGTTTGGCTTAGTATGGGAAGTAAAGAGTTTAGCGGAAAAATCATTGGCATTTGGTTTCCTGTCATGACCTTTGTTGCCATTGGATTTCAACACGTTGTTGCCAATATGTTTGTAATTCCAGCTGCTATCTTCGCTGGTCATCTAACTTGGATGGAATACTTCCCTAATTTTATTGTTGTCTTCTTAGGGAATTTAGTAGGTGGTATGCTGTTTGTTGCTTTACCTTACTTTTTAACTTATAAAAAACAACTATCACCTCAAAATGAAACAGCTGAATTAAAGAAAAAATCTGTATCTGCTTAAGATAAAAAGAAAGGTATGCTTCTATTTTGAATTTGGCGTACCTTTCTTTTTTTATTCCACAATAGCTAGTTTAAAGTAAATAAAACTTTATTTTCCCTAAACTGATTATCATTTTCATCCAATGATGGTATAATTCTCGCTATCAATGGATAAACTTGAGGTGTTTTCTTCTATAAAATGAAACTCGTGTACGATACATTTTTCAATTTTTTTGTGAATCTATCTGCGTACACTTGTTCTCCACACTTTTATACGTTATAATAACAACTTAAATAGTATTACATATGAGGTGAAGAAATGAATAAAACTGAATTAATTAAAAATGTAGCACAAACAGCTGAAATTTCTCAAAAAGAAGCTACTGTAGTTGTACAATCTGTAGTAGAATCAATCACAAACACTTTAGCTGCTGGTGAAAAAGTACAACTTATCGGATTCGGTACATTTGAAGTTCGTGAAAGAGCTGCTCGTACAGGCCGTAACCCACAAACAGGTGAAGAAATGCAAATCGCAGCTTCAAAAGTACCTGCTTTTAAAGCTGGTAAAGAATTAAAAGAAGCAGTAAAATAATAAAAAAACAGCTTTCTCATAAGTGAGAAAGCTGTTTTTTTATTTTGGGGCCCTTTCTAAAAATTACTTCCATCCTAAAGATTTCTAAATTCATGTAAAAATTATACTACTCTCTTGTACTCTCTAATCGATAAAATGAACCCTATTGCAAAAAGACATAATAAACTTATGACTCCAACTGGATAATTAATAAACGTCCTTCCCACGCCTTCATGCGGACTAAATAATAGCGGTACAACCCATGGATACATAACATTCCCTGGGACATTTACTAGAATTAAATTAAAAAATAGCACAAAACATAATAGTATCACTACAGACAAAAAGCTTTTCCACCTTATCGCAAAAAATGCCCCAATTGGTATTAAACAAAAATGCATAATTGCCATTAGCGATAGCACTTTTAATTGTTGAAACAATAAAGGCATAGTAAACGGTAAATCTGTTATAAATATCCCTAAACATAGCGGTAAAATCAATAATAATAGCATTGTAATTACAATACATCCAAAAATAATAATTAATTTTCCAAGATAAAACGTTAATTTGGGAATGGGACTCGTAAATAAAATAATTTGTGTACCTTCTTGATACTCCCTAGAAAAGATGTACCCTGTTAATATATAAAAAGTGGCTGTACCTGTCATAAGATTAAAAAACATAACAATCGTTTTATAATATTCTGCCCAACCAGTTTGTGTAATTGAATACTTTGGGTTTATTGCATATATACAAAAGATAAGCAAGATTGTAATAATCGGTAAACAACCTATTACATATAAAATCTTAGAACTTTTTAATTTAATAAGCTCGGACTTCAAAACAGAGAGCATCGTCGCTCACCACCAATTATGTTCATAAAATAATCCTCTAATGTTTCTTTTACCATTCCAATCTCAAACACATCAATACCAGACTCAATTAAGTTTCGATTAATTTCTGCTGTGTTCGTTATATCATTAAACAACCTCAACTCTCCATCTCTCATCTCATACTTAACATTATGAAGTATCTTCCGTAAGGCATCTATACTTTTACTTATATTATTTACCCTTAAACGAACATATTTTTTGTACTTCTCTTCAAGCTCATTCCGATCACTTTCTTCTAATAATTTTCCAGCATGTATAATACCAATTCGTGTTGCTACTTGCTGCACTTCACTCAAAATATGGCTCGATACTAAAATCGTTTTATTATGTTCTTTTGCAAGTTTTATTAATAATGTGCGAATCTCTTTAATTCCTGCGGGATCAAGCCCGTTTGTCGGTTCATCTAGTAATAGCAACTCTGGATTATGTAATAAAGAACGTGCAATTCCTAGTCTTTGCTTCATTCCTAATGAATAATTTTTAACTTTTTTCAATTTTACCTGCTCTAAATCTACAATTGATAAAACACGCTGAATCGCTTTTTCATCCTTCATCCCCATATAATGACCGCTAATACGTAAATTATCAATTCCATGTAAGTTCCCATAAAACCCTGGGTATTCAATAATTGTTCCTATCTTTCTAAGTATCTCTCTATTCTTTTCATGAAATCTTTCCCCAAATAAAAATACTTCTCCATTCGTAGGTTTTAATAATCCCATAATCATTCGAATCGTAGTTGTTTTCCCTGCACCATTTTCTCCAAGAAAACCATATATTTCTCCTTTCTTTAAATGTAGCGATACGTTATCTACCACAGCCTTTTCATCATATATTTTTGTTAGATTTAATGTCTGTAATATATAATCCATTGTATCCACTTCCCTTTTTATGCTAACAACTAAATTTTACCAAATCAATAAATCAACGAGGCATTTTTTACGGAATATTAAGAAATTATTAAGAACTGTTAAAATAAAAAACAAGCTAGATAAGATACTAGCTTGTTCCATTACGCTTTTGAAAATCGTTCAAACACCGTCATTAATTCTTCAATTGCTTCGTCTCCATTACCATCTTTAATAGCACTAGAAACACAATGATTCGTATGATTTTTAAGTATCCCCATTCCAACCTTCTTCATCGCTGCATTAATAGCTGAAATTTGCACTAAAATATCAACACAATAGCGATCATTTTCGACCATGTTCTGGATACCACGTACTTGCCCTTCAATTCTCTTTAATCTATTCATGATTTGTTCTTTTTCTTTATCCGATCGATGAGTAGTAGCCTTTTCATTTTCTTTAGGATTCATTTTATCACCTTCTTAAAATTTCTACCGTATTAACAAATAGATATTTATAACAAACCTATTCAAATTTTATCTATATGTAATAACATCTAATCGGAGTATAACATTTATAACATAAAATATACATATGGATATACTCTATATCAAAATCCACTACAAAGTACTATGATCTTCTTGACCTATACTAAACCTTGAAAGCAATTCCCACACAAGTTCACTTTCATAAACCTTTACAATTCAACAACAAGAAAAAAATCCAGATAGCAATTTATTACTATCTGGATTTCTTTTTATGCCTGTTCTTCAAATAGGCGTGCTATTTCTATAATCACTTGAACAGCCTTTTCCATATTATCTACAGAAACATACTCAAATTTACCGTGGTAGTTTTCCCCACCAGTAAAAATATTTGGTGTTGGCAAGCCCATATATGATAATTGAGACCCATCTGTCCCCCCGCGGATTGGTTGGATATTTGGCTCGATATCTAAGTTTTTCATCGCCTCATAAGCAATATCAACAATTTCTCTAACTGGTTCAATTTTCTCAAGCATATTGTAATATTGATCTTTTATCTCAAGAATAATATTTTCTGCACCATATTTTTCTTGCATTTGTTTCGTAATATTTGTGATTTTATCTTTACGAGCCTCGAAATTATCACGGTCAAAATCTCGAATAATGTAATGAGATTTACTTTGCTCAACATCACCATTTACAGAAATAAGGTGATAAAAGCCTTCATGTCCCTCTGTATATTCTGGTGCCTCTTCTGCTGGTAACTGTCCATGAAATTCCATCGCTAACTTACTTGCATTGAGCATTTTATTTTTTGCTGTTCCAGGATGCGTATTATTTCCTTTAAAAATTAACTTTGCGCTGGCTGCGTTGAAGCTTTCATACTCTAGTCCCCCAAGTGGACCTCCGTCCATTGTATAAGCAAAAGACGCTCCAAAAGCTTTCACATCGAAATGAGATGGGCCACGACCGATTTCTTCATCAGGCGTAAATGCTACTCTAATCTTCCCATGTTTAATTTGTGGGTTATGTAATAAGTACTTCATGGCAGTCATAATTTCTGTAATACCAGCTTTATCATCTGCACCAAGAAGTGTTGTTCCATCAGTCGTAATTAAAGTATGACCTTTATATGATGGTAGTTCTGGGAATAACTCCGGCGTTAAAATTACATTTAATTCTTGATTCAACGTAATGGCCTTACCATCAAAATTTTCATGAATTTGCGGTTTCACATTCTTTCCTGTAAAATCAGTCGCTGTATCTAAGTGAGCTAAAAAGCCAATTACAGGAACATCTTTATCCGTATTCGCAGGAAGTGTTGCCATTACATAGCCATTGTCATCCATCGTTACTTCTGTCAAACCAATTTGTTTTAATTCTTCAACTAGTAATTTCCCGAACTCAATTTGTCCAGGTGTTGATGGTACTGTCTGACTTTCTTCATTCGATTGTGTATCTACCTTCACATATCTCGTAAATCTTTCTATAATTTCTTGTTTCAAATTCGTTCACTCCCTTTTCATAAATCTCTCTTTATTATAATCCTTAAACCGAAATATTTTAACTTTTTTGACTGTAATAGCATCATTTTCACACGATTCACTAGGAATAAGTCTTACAATGAGAACGGTTTCGATTCATAATTAAAAATTAGATATGGAAGCGAAAGCTAACAAAAATGACCTCAGATTTTTATACCTACGCTGTTTTTATTTCTCTATATACATGAGTACGATTCTCCATCCATCAGGATCTTCTATTGTAATACCTTTTTCTTTCCAGTACGGATTTTCTGGCTCAACTTCATCATAGCCCATTGCATGTAACCTACTATGTACTTTTTCAATTTCAGCTTTATTAGGCATATAAAATACAAGTAAGTTATCCTTTGTTGGAGCTGGACATGGACTACCATTCATATGCCTTGTAAACTCTAAATGATATTCTGCATCAGGTAATCCAAACATAATTCCATCATATCCTTCATGATTATGAAACTCACCTATACGTTTTAAACCTAGTCCTTCTTCATAAAATGTGATAACCTCTTCAAATTTATCTGTCGGGCGTGCAATTCTAAGCTGAACGCAATTCTTCATACATTCCCCTCCCTATAAAATATCATTATGCTCTTATCTATTAATATAAATGAGTTCCACATTTATTAAATCCCTCATTCGTATGAAGATGAAGTAGCACAAAAGGTTAATCGTGCTTGTAGTAAAAAGTATTACACTTTCTACATCCCCTAAAAAACAGTTCACATGTATTTATAATGTGCGTAATAAAATGGTGATAACCGTTCTACTAAACTTTAAAATTCATATTAACGGGAGGAAATGGAATGTACGAAAACAATCGAAAAAGAAAATGGAACGGGCCTTCCAAAGCAATCCCATTTTCTCTTTTAGAGGTAAAAAATGAACTAAAGAAAAAAAGTAAAAGCAATTCCCCTTCCCTTAAAACGTATACACTAACTACAGAAGAGAAAATGCTCATTTATAAAATTAAAGAACAAACAAAACTGCTTAACAAAAATAATGTAACGAGGACACGTGCTTATTATCAGTTTTACCTCCGGCACCCTGAGATACATTGGGCTCTGCTTGGACATATGGTATCACGTAATGGTGGGTGGAATATGACAGATTTAAAAGGCGATTTATATACAAGGCTATTATCAGAAAAAGATCAGCTTGCCTTTTTCTCTTTTTTAGAACGCGGGAATTGGTTAATTTTTCAAGATGTGTATCCGCAGTTTTTATTATATGAACAAAGTATCCAAAAATCTAAAGGATTATTCCACCTTCTATCATATCTCAATGTATCAACATTTATGGAAACAATGTGGAATTGTTTTTGGCGAACAGGCAATTGCTATACATTAGCCATCGCGACAATTATTAATGAACAAAGTTATTTAGAAAAAAGGGTAATACAAAATGCTCATTTTAAAAAGACAGTACTAAATAGTGTTGGATTTAAACTCTTTGACTTCTTCCGTTTTAATCACATCCTTTTTCCATTCTATGAAGATGAGACTAAGCAAAAAATAGTACTATTTGGTGATACAATGAAGCATTTCACTTCCGTGCATGAGCGGATTCTGCTCGGCAAACGGTTATACTCATTGTTATTTCGTAACGAACATATCTTACCTAAAGTGATACATTGGGCTCATGATCATCCACATACTGGATCACGAAAAGATTACTGGCCTCATTTATTTTCTAGTGTAAACGAATCCTTTTCACGTGAATTTTATCGACGTAGAATAAAAAAATGTCAATTACGAAAAGATGCAGATCGTTTATACAGTCCAGCATTACTTTACGCTTGGAAAGACCTTAAACATACAGAAGTGGAAAAAGAAGACTGGTTTGAAGATTGGCACATCGTGGACTATTTAATTGATAAAGGAGAAAATAGTAATGGAAAGATTGAGGATGACTATTGCAAAACGCTTAAAAAAATTGAAATTGCCATTCTCGCAAAAAAAAATATCCTTCTCAGAGAAGAAAAAACAGAAGAGTAATCACCTAGCGTTTGTCGTCACGATCATTCTCTCCTGTTTCATCGGGACATATTTAGACTTCCTATTTGTCAGTAAACAAATGTATGCCTTCCCAGTAAGACCATTCCCCACCATATTTGCAATCAACATTGCTTTTACATTATTAATATTACCGAGCTTTACTGCCCTCTTTTTACATATTGCAAAGATGTTGTCTACATTTTCAAGAATTCTATTTATTATTTTAATTGGAATTTGCGCGAGCATATCCGAACAAATCGCCGAAAGTTTAGGATTGTTCACTCATAGCGAAAACTGGCATCATACATATTCCTTATTCGGATATATGATTTTCATGTTTTTTATATGGAAAATTTATCAGTGGCTGCGATAATAGAACAAACTCTTTTCACAATTTCTTCAATGTATACTCAAAATCCTTTCGATTTGTTTTTTGATGGTAAAACATGTTGCTCTACTCTTTCATATAAAGTAAATAATTGTTTAATAAAAGAAAATTTCGTTGTTAACCAATATGACAATAAGGCTGAAATACTTCCTATTAAAGCCCCTATTGCAACATCGAAAGGATAATGAACCCCTACCCAAATACGGGAGATAGCTACACAGAATGCAAGTACAAACCACAACCACCCAATCTTTTTACGAACAAGCCAAAATGAGAAACAAATTGAAAAAAACAGAATCGTGTGGTCACTGGGAAATGAATTATCTACAGCATGATTGACAAGTTTATTAACATCAGGCAGTACTGCAAATGGTTGATAATTCGAATGAAATTTTCCTGCTATTTTTCCGATTATCTCAGCAGTCACGAAAGCAACCATCGCTTGAATAACCATCATCCTATTTTTTCTAGATCCAGTAAACCAATAAACTATAATAATTAAACCTAAAAAATATACCATATATTCCGCTAAAAATATCATGGTTGAGTTTAGGAACGAATATTGTTTACCTAAATCATTGATTACTCGAAAAGCATCAATATTTAATTGAGAAAAAGACATTTTCAAATTCCTCCTTATGTGCGTATATCACTATAAAACAAACACAAATCTAAATGGTTTACTCATGTAAAAATACCAACCTTCTTGTATGCTTATAATTTTATTATGGGAAAAAAGTTTTAAATGGGACTTAACTACTTCTTAACTATCTCTTAATTAAGAAGTATATAAATACAAGTTAAAACCTCTTTCTTTTTAGGGGTACGAGAGCATCTGGCCATGCAATGCGTTTTTCATTTCCCCTAAAGAATTAAGCATGAATAATCCTAAGAGATAAACAGAGGCACCAAATTACATTAGAACTTCTTATAACAAAAAAAGTGCAACGAATACACTAACGATTCAACCACTGTCTTTTAAAAATTGTAGTTGCTTAACTTTATTTGTTTATTTTCAAGGAGATTATGACTTGAATCATGAAAATAGTTGTTTATGCCTTACATTTGATATAATCATTAAACAGTTATATGTTATTAATACCTAAAAAAATCAATACGAACTGGACTAGAAGAAAGTGAGAGAAGCAAATGATTAATAAAGTCGGTCAAATTATGCTATATGTAAATAACCAAGATGAGGCATTGCAATTTTGGACAGAAAAAGTAGGATTTAGTGTAATTTCTGAAGAGGATAATGGTCAAGGTTTTAGATGGATTGAAATTGCTCCAACAAAGGAAGCAGGAACGAGTATCATTCTCCACGACAAGGAATTCATCGCCAAAATGCAACCCGAATTAAATCTTAATACACCTTCGATAATGTTTTTCTCAGAAAATCTCGACAAATTACATACAGACCTTTCGAATAAAAAAATCACAGTCGGAGAAATTGTAAGTATGCCTTCTGGCAAAGTATTTAATTTTGCTGATAATGAAAAAAACTACTTCGCGGTCATGGAAAAAAAGTAATCACAAAATTATAAGAGAAATGAAAAGTGTGCTGTCAGTTGTACTGGCAGCACACTTTTCATTTTCTTAGAAATTGTAATAACATGTTCATCTTCTGTTCATAAACATTTCTTATTCTACAAAAGTGAAAGGAGGAACACTTATACTTATTGTATTTTTCACTTTGTTGGATTTTCCAATCTCTTATATCATTTGTTGCCATCATTTTATTTAAAGTGAAACTTCCATCATTGGGAGTTTTCCTTCATCCCCTACTGTTCAGACACATGCCAGCAGTCAACTCCCTCCTATCTTCTATGTTTTCTCAAAATCTCGATACGGAGGTCTTACTTTCAAAAAATAGAACGATAAATTAGAGGTGAAAAAATATGCGCTCATTATATTCTAGATTCGTTATCATATCCATTTTTATTATGCTCGTTAGTAGTATATTGGCATTTTTACTTACAAATGTATATTATCATGTTTATTTAAAACCATATAACAGCGAGAAAATTTTAAAATATGCACAAGAAGTAAAATATTTATATGAGAAAAATACAGAACAAAATAAAGATGATTATTTACAGTCTATTTCTAACCTTGGCTTTGAAGTTTACGTAGTAGACGATAAAAAACAAGGCAAGCGGTACGGTGATAATTTCAAGAAAATGAATATTAGCGAAGAGACAATTGAACATGTATTAAAAGGAAATATATACAATGGGATTGCAACGTATCCTAATCGTTTATTTGCTACTGGTTTTTTTGACAATACACTTTTAAATAGTATTGGGATTCCTATCGAAAACAATGGTAAGGGTTATGCGCTATTTATTCGTCCGGATATTCAACAGCAATTTGGAGAATTACGTATTTTCTATGCTGTTTTATTAGGATTGATTATTGTAATCAGTCTAATTTGCATCGCGATAGCTACGCGCTTTGTCGTTCGCCCTATTCAAAGATTTACACATGCGACAAAAGAAATTGCAAATGGTAAATATGATTTAGTACTACCAGAAAATCGCAGAGATGAGATTGGGACACTTGCGACTAATTTTCGTAAGATGGCCAAAAGATTACAAAATTCAGAGCAGATGCGACAAGAATTTGTTTCGAATGTTTCGCATGAGTTTCAGTCCCCCCTATCATCTATTCAAGGGTTTTCTAAAACATTGCAAACAAATGATTTAACGAAATCTGAGCAGGAACATTACCTAGAAATCATCGAATCAGAAAGCAGGCGTATGTCCAGTTTATGTAAACAATTATTAATGCTTGCATCGCTTGATAAGGAAGAACTTACTTTACGTAAACAATCTTTTGATCTTGGACAGCAAATAAAAGATATTATTTTTATGCTTGAGTGGGATTGGAGAACAAAAGATCTTGCAGTTGAAATGGACGTTCCTAACATGCAAATTTACGGAGACGAGAACTTGCTCCATCAAGTATGGACGAATTTGTTTACCAATAGTATTAAATTTACAGAAAGCGGTGGGACAATTTCATTTGAAGCAGAAGAACTAGAAACAGAGTGGCGTATTTCGATTACTGATATGGGTATTGGTATACCAGAGAATGAAGTGAAAAAGATATTTGATCGATTTCATAAAGTTGATACTGCCAGAGATAGAAAAGTAAATGGAAGCGGATTAGGTCTTTCTATTGTAAAAAAAGTTATTGACCTTCATGAAGGAGCAATAACAGTTGATAGTGAACTTGGAAACGGAACGACCTTCTCTATTTACCTTCCAAAACAAGAAGAAGAATCTATCTAAACGGTAGACTCTTCTTTTGTAATCTTTTGTTCATATTCTGTTCATATTTCCTCTTTATGATAAGAGCATAGAACGAAACAAGGAGGAATGAACGTAATGTTTTTAGCACTTAAAGAATTAAAACAATCAAAATTACGATACGGATTAATTGGTACAATTATGATGCTTTTATCATTTCTTGTACTTATCATATCAGGTCTAGCAAATGGTTTATCTCATGATAATGCCTCTTCTATTCTCGAAATGAAAGCAGACAAATTTATAATATCAAGTGATGCCGAGGGTAAATTATTGCGCTCTCAAATTAAGAAAGAGAATGTAGATAAAGCATTAGCACAAGTTGATGAAAAAGATGCGGTTCCAATGCATCTTAAAATGACGACATTTGAAAAAGAAGGAAGTTCAAAAAAAGTTGATGCTGCTATTTTTGCAAGTAAACAAGATTCATTCATCGCCCCAAAAGTAATTGAAGGGAAAAACAGCGCTTTAGCAGACAATGAAATCGTTGCTGATGAATCCATCAAAGAAAAAGGTGTGAAGCTTGGAGATGAGCTAGTAGATCCTATTTCTAAGAAAACTTTCAAAGTTGTCGGTTTTACAGAAAATCAAATGTTTAGCCATACACCTGTTGTTCATATGAGTGAAAATGTATGGAGCAGCATTGCAATGCCAAATGAAAAAGATTACAGTGTAATCGCTCTAAATACTGATAAAAAAATTGATAATGTAGACAATGTAAAAGTTGTTGATAAAAAAGAAGTACTGCAAGGTATTCCAGGTTATAAAGAAGAACAAGGAACATTAACGATGATTATTGCGTTCTTACTTGTAATTTCAGCATTATTAATCGGTGTTTTCTTCTATGTCATTACATTACAAAAAACACACCAATTAGGCGTATTAAAAGCAATCGGAACAAAAAATTCATATTTAGCAGGTAATTTAGTTGTACAATCTATCTTCTTATCTGGTGTCGCTCTTGTAATCGGCATTGGCTTAATCTTGGCAGTAGAGACTGTTTTACCAGCCGGCATGCCATTCTTATTAACAACAACAACAATCTTGCAATATTCAGGTATCTTTATCTTAATTAGTATATTCGGTACACTAATTTCTCTATATCAAGTATTGAAAGTAGATGCATTAGAAGCAATCGGAGGTGGAATGTAATGGTAACAGAAGTGAAATGGGAAAACCCAGCGTCATTATTAAAGCTTGAACAAGTAAGTAAAGTATATGGCGAAGGAGATACAGAAGTGACTGCTCTGCATCCAATTACGTTAGATGTAAAAGAGGGCGAATTTATCGGTATTGTTGGTCCATCAGGTTCAGGAAAAAGTACATTACTTTCCATTGCAGGTGCACTTCTCTCTCCTTCAAAAGGAAACATTTATATTTCTGATCAAAACGTAACGAATTTATCAGAAAAAGAGATGACAAATATTCGTCTAGAAAAAATTGGTTTTATATTCCAATTCGCAAATCTCGTACCTTTCTTATCGGTTAAAGAACAACTTTTATATATCGCTAAGTTAAAGGGAAAAAATAAAAAAGAAGCTGACAAGTTTGCAACTGAATTACTGAAAACATTTGGATTATCACATCGAATGAATCATTATCCAAATCAACTTTCAGGCGGTGAAAAACAACGTGTAGCCATCGCTCGTGCGTTTATGAATAATCCAGACTTAATTTTAGCCGATGAGCCTACTGCTAGCCTTGACTCAAAACGTGCTAGAGAAGTCGTTGAATTAATGAAACATGAAGTGAAGAAAAATAAAAAAGCAGCGATTATGATTACACATGATGAAAAAATGCTTGATGTATGTGATCGAATTTTAACACTTCGAGACGGAAAACTACTACGAGAAAACGAAATTTAAGAACTAGTGTATAGTAAAAGTAATCTAAAAAAACTTTCTTATCCCCTATTTGATTAGGGAATAAGAAAGTTTTCTTTCATTTAAAGTATATTTTCATTTTTGTTTACAACATAACGTAATTCTAATATAATAATTAGGCAAATTTCATATGTAATATTGCGTTCATATTCTATTCATAATTCTCATGTAACATGCTTTATATAAAGCAAATGACTGTTAGAAAGGAATGATGAACGTGTTAGCATCTGCTATTACATGTATTACAGCTGCACTCATTTTTTATACAATCGGAGTATGGAGTGAAAAATTTCAAAAAACATTAAAACCTTGGCATGTCATTATTTTTTGGCTTGGATTAGTATGTGATACGCTTGGAACTACATTAATGGAGAAAATGGCTTCAGCAGGATCTCTCCTTAGCTTTCACGGAATAACAGGCTTATCAGCCATTTTACTTATGCTATTTCATGCCGTTTGGGCAACGATTGTGTTAATAAGAAAAGATAAAAAAATGATGACAACATTTCACACACTAAGCGTTATCGTATGGTTCATTTGGTTAATCCCATATATTTCTGGCCTCATATACGGAATGACAAGATAACTTTTAAACACAGCCTTATTCCCAAAAATAAACATTGCTAATACTACCTTAGGAGGTTATTATGAAAAAGTTATATAATGCATCTTTTGTCTATTTAATTATCGGTTTATTTTCCGGTGTATTTGCAAGAGAATATGCAAAAGCAAAAGGAATTCAAGGCACTACTTTGCTGAACCTTTTGCACACACATATGTTAGTTCTTGGATTTTTGTTCTTTTTAATTGCCTTTGCCTTGTCAAAATCATTTGCATTCCATGAAGCAAAAAGTTTTAACATGTGGTTCATCGTCTATAATTTAGGATTAGTTTTAACAGTATCTTCAATGGCGGCCCGCGGACTTCTTCAAATCAATGGAGCTGATTTTAAAGGATTAAGTCATATTGCAGGAATGTCTCATACTATCATCGGTGTCAGTCTCGTTTGGTTTATGATTCTATTAAAAAAATCCTACAAAGGATAAAAGGAGGTCAAACATGAACTTAGCTGTTTTATCAAGTATTATTGCTCTTTGTATGGCTATTGGAATGATGTTCCTTCGCTTAAAATCAGCAAAGAAACCTGTATCACTTAAAAAAATTATACTCCCGCCAATTTTTATGAGTACGGGCGCATGCATGTACATCTTACCAGAATTTCGATTAACAACATCAGAAATTCTCGAAGCAGTTATCGTTGGTTTATTTTTCTCTATTTTTCTTATTAAAACATCAAAATTTGAAGTACGCGGAACAGACATCTATTTAATACCTTCTAAAGCATTTATCTTTATTTTAGTCGGTTTACTTGCTGTCCGCATCGGTATGAAAGAATATTTAAGTCAATCAATTGATTTAGCACAATTAAGCGGTATGTTCTTCTTACTTGCTTTTGCGATGATTGTATCTTGGAGAATTGGAATGTACCGTTCGTTTATGAAATTGCAAAAGGAAATGAAATTTGTAAACAAAAGCCTTTAATCGAAAAAGCGCATCTCTAAATAACCTGAGCCTGATATACTATCGGGCTCAGGTTATTTATTTTCTTTTAAAATCGTTCATGGATGTATAGAGCAGCTTCACACATACTTCCCATGCATCATCTTCCTATCCATACATATTTTCCTTAATACGATCACAGTACTACACTTATAGTAAATCCATCATGCCCTTTGCTTCCTACAGTTTGTATTGCCGTAGAGGAAAGTCGCGGCTCAGATGCAAGAATATTGAAGAAATGACGAACCCCTTGAACACTAGAATCAGTACTAGAAACGTTTACTACCTCTCCCTTTCGGACTACATTATCCGCTATAATTACTGTACCCTTTCGAGATAATTTAAGTGCCCACTTTAAATATTCCGAGTTATTTTGTTTATCTGCATCAATGAAAATTAAATCAAATGGGCAGACTCCCTCACTATGTAATTTTGGCAACGTTTCAAGAGCAGGTCCAATTCTTACTTCTACTAAATTAGATAAACCTGCTCTCGCTATATTCAATTTTGCAACCTCGGCATGATGCACTTCTGATTCAAGAGTAATTAGATGGCCATCTGCTGGTAAAGCACGCGCTAGCCAAATGGTACTGTATCCTCCTAAAGTTCCAATTTCCAGTATTCTTTTAGCCCCTTGTATTAAAGCTAGCAAGTAAAGAAATTTTGCTTGATTTGGGGCTACTTCTATCGCAGGTAAGCCAGCCTTAATGTTCACTTCTAATGTTTTCTCAAGAATTGGGTCTTCAGGTAACAATTGATTTGTAATATATGTATCAATTTCCAGCCACTTTTTTAAATCTGCCACTATAAAAATCCCCTTTCATCCCTTTGAAAATGTATTCCCTACCATATTTCTCCTATCTAAAGTTACACTATTTGGCTTTAATTTTAGAAGATAAAATCACTTGCTCTTTTTGACGTTTTTTCACGATTGCAATCCGCGAACAAGCAATTCCAATACATGCAAAAATAATATAGAGTACTCCCATTCCAATTCCACCCAATACTTCGCCAATCATAATGCCAAGAACGCCAAATATTTTTCCAATTTGAAATACAAATCCATTAAAAGCCATATAAGCCCCTCGGCGTGAATCGTCTACAATTTCAGCAAGTAAAGATTGCCTTGTCGGAACGTACATCAATTCACCTATAGAAAATACTGCGACAGCAGAAAATAAAACAATAAAGTTATTTGAAAAGGCCAGTGCAGCGTATCCTAAGCCAAATAATAAAAATCCTATATACATAATCTTTTGCTCTGACTTATTGTTTAGCCATTTTGTAATTACAGCTGTAAATAAGATAATAAAAATCGTATTTTCGACTGTTAGTAAACTTAACAATTTCACCCCGCTGAGTGAAATTTCTATACCACCAAATAACGATACGACCTGTGCTTGAATTTCATTTTCCAACCTTATCGAGATAAAATGATTTCGTTGATACTCGATGGACAGTATAGCCACTCCTCCGATTGTAAACCATACAAAAGGAAGATCACGAATGACTGTTTGATAGCTTTGGATCATCGTTTTCAGCCCAAAAAGAGTCTCCGCGCCTCTCGATTGTGTAACAGAATATGTTTCCTGTATTAGCGCTATAGTCATCCATAAAGTCACTATAGAAATAGCTAACAAAGAAATTAACAGTTCAAAAAAATGTGATTCAAAAAACCAGCCTCCGATTATTAATCCAAGCATAATTGATAAATTGACAGCCCAATAGTTGATAGAGTACATCATGGTCCTGTTCTCTTTTGTACTGACATCTATCAACATTGCATCCGCTGCAGGGTTAACAAAACCAGTGGAGATACTTATAATCAGCAACATCAGAAAGGTAAGCCATGCGGATGTTAAAAATGGAGAATTTGCAAACATCATACCTGCAAATGCGAAAACCTTCATCCATTCTCCAATAACCATCATTTTCTTTCTGCCTACTGAATCCGCCAAATATCCACCGTACAAACTCGCGATAAATTGAACCGATACTTGTATCAATAATAATATCCCTGCATATGTCGGATTTAATTCTTTTGCGAAATAAATTGCCATAAAAGGAAATATCATTGAACCAATGACTCGGCTCATAAAAGATGTATAAATTCTTACTCGAATATTCGGATGCATATCCTTAAACAATTAAATTCACCTCCATATTCAGTATGCTTTGTTCAAAAGTGGAAAAAAAGGTTATAATTTAACCATAAATGTCCCCTTTAATATAAGTGTTGAGTATATAAGATAAACTGCTTCAAACAATATATGAGGAGTAATTACATGAAAAATCAAACCTATTTTCAAATGAGGGCTTATTTTTATTCAAGAGAAGAGAATCAATCCGTTACATTTAAACTTAAAGAACTAGAGAGTTTATGGTTTTGTACACAAAAAAATGTTAAGAGAAAGCTGCAGCAATTTGCAAATGAGAAAAAATTGATTTATATTCCCGGAAAAGGACGAGGCAATCCATCACAAATTGAATTTCATTGTTCATTCCAACAGGAAATAGAAGCTGAGGTACTAAAATTAATACAATATGATAAGCTAGAAGATGTTATTTTTTTATTACAGCTTCCCATTCCAAAAACTTGGATCACCAATGTATCTAAAGAAGTTCAAACCCTTTTTGGTATACATGTATCAGAACATACAAAAGACACATTAAGAACCATATATACTAGAAAATTAACTACACTTGACCCATTATATACATCCATTACCTTCGAAACGTTTTTAATTCATCAATTAGGTGATAGTTTAATAACTTATGATAAAGAAAACGACTCCCTTCAACCACATTTAGCTCACACCTGGGAAGGAGAGGCTGAGAATAAGATTTGGACTTTTCATTTAAGAAAGGGTGTACGATTTCATAACGGTCATGTATTGACAAGTGAAGATGTTAAATATACTTTTGAGCGTTTCCTTACAAGACCAACCTCACCTCATTATTGGTTTGTTGAAGATATAGAAGAAATTGCTTGCCTTTCTCCTTTTACTGTTTGTTTCAAGCTTAGGCGCTCTAATCCACTCTTTCCTAGATATATGAGTTCACTTAATCTTGCTATCTTACCAATAAATGAACCATTCGATGAAAATAAGTGGATCGGGACAGGCCCCTTCCGAATGAAAAAGCGGACTGATACAACGCTTGTCTTACAGGCGTTTGACGATTACTTTTTAGCTAGACCTTTATTGGATGAAATAGAAATTTATCGTATGTCTCCTGATACAACTAACTCAATGTCATATGAAATAAACAAAACAGAAACAAGTAATACACATCTGCACAAACAAAATATCGAGGTTGGATTCCATTTTTTAGCCTTCAATTTCAATCGGGATACTATAGTTCAAAATGCTTCATTTCGCGAGGCAATATATCATCTTATGGATACAAAAAAGTTATGGGCAGATTTAGGGCGCTCTAATCTTCAAGAATCATCAAGTTACTTTTTTTGGAGATCCAAACAACAGCCGAAAAGTCAAAGCTATGTAAAGACACTATTAAAAAAAGCAGGATATAATGGAGAATTACTTACTGTATACACGCTAAAAAAACAAAACTACATAGAGGATGCGGATTGGTTCAAAAAAGAAGCTACAAAAGTAGGTGTGCAAGTAGATATTAAAACCTTCACACTAGACGAATACTATGATCCATTTCTTGAAGACGCTGATTTATTATTCATGGGAGAAGCTGCTTCAACAGATTATCATTTATCTTTTATTGGTACATTTTTAAATAAAGCATCTATCTTTAATCGCTTTTTTTCCTTAGCACAACTAGTCCATTTAAATATTTACTTTGAAAATATTAAGCATGCAGAGACTAGCGTTGATAGAGAATTTTGGATAGAAAAGGCTGAGAGCTATATACGAAAAGAAAACTTATTCCTATTTTTATACCACCCCATTAAAAACCGTACATTTCATCCAATGATTAAAGATATTCAATTTGAATCATTCGGCTATGTTGATTTTAGGAAGCTATGGATTAAATAATCATGCTATATATACATCAATTAAAAAACCGACATAAAAAAACTCTCTTTTGTAGGTGGGAGAGAGCATGTGGCCATACATAGAAGCGGTCAGGGCCTTTTTCTGCCACATGCGAAGTAAAAACAGAAAGAGCAAACGAGTGTAGATTACTTTTTATTCTGCATAACAGGGATTTAGATGTAGAAAAATTAAAATGGATTTATATAAGTTAGTTTATAATGCCCCGCTATATTCTAGTGTTATACAATATTACGGTTACATCTAATAATACTACTAAAAATTAGTATCCTTATTGTAAAAATAAACATCCCAACAAACGAAAAAGAAGCGATTTATTTTATCGCTTCTTTTTCTTCACCTAATATTTTCTCGAAATAACAGACAAGACAAGACAAGACAAGACAAGACAAGACAAGACAAGACAAGACAATCTATTATTGCATGTCCATTCAATCTTTCCTACTCACTACTTATTTTCATTTCAGTAAAGGTAATTTTACGTTTACTCTATATTTGTTTCTAAAGTTAAATCTGTATAGGAATTATCCTCACCTATATTTAAGATTACTTCACATTGACGTAATCTCAATTCAAAGAGCGTTATAGAATCATGATAAACTTCAGGATTTGATTTCATTTTATGCAGTGTATCTTGTTTTTCTTGTATTTCTAAATGAGTGTTTTCTACAGCTTGTTCCAACGCGCCAAATGGATTTCTAAAGAACATATTAATATCCCGCTCTTGTGCATTTTCAAATAGCTCAAATTGCAAGAAAAATTTGTTCATAATAGAAGCCGTTACATCGGTATAATCTTCATTTTCTAAATACTGTTTGTATTTGTTATATAGCATAGCTTTATTTTTAGGAAGAACTCCAAATAATTTACCGGCACTTTTTAGTAAAAATTGTGCTGGTGTAAATCGGCGGAAGATATTTACTTCTTCCATTTGTATTCTAGTTGTCATTCTATCAATATCTCTGCGCCAGTCATCAAGCACTTTAAAGTCACATTCTAACTGTATTCGATTTTCTCCACATAAAGAATTAAGTCCTTCACTGATTTCTTCTAAGTACAATTGACTTTGAAGGAACTCGTTATTAGAAGTTGCAATCCAATTTTGCATAGAGCGAGCAAGATTAGGTAACACAGTTTGTTCTAGATATTTTTGAACCCTTTCATTCATCGCTGTATTTAGTTCAATATCAATGTGCCCAAAATCGCTTTCTTCACTAATTAAATCAGAACAACTCTGCAATAGTTTCGGAATATGTTCTGTAAGATCATTAGTAATTTCGTTTTTCATTGTACGATATGATTCTGTAATTAAATGAATTTTTTCCTTCTCAAAAGCAGTAAGGTTATTAATACAACCATCTAGTTTAACTAACATATCTTCATTCCAATTAATAGAATCCACTAGGTTGTTTTCCATCTCGACGCGTTTATCCAAAAGATATGTAATTGTTTTTCGAATGAAAAACAATAGCTTTTCAGTACGTTCTGCATCGATATTTTTATGGTTAAAGTTAAAATGAATAAACTCAGTTAAATCGTTTAGTTGTTGACTATTTGTATATAACGAAGAGTAAGGGAAAATTCTCGCATGCGGGAAATATGCGTTTATTCTCGCTTGCGCATCATGTATAACTCTTTTTGCTTCTGCTTCACTGTAAATGTTATCGATTTTATTTAATAAGAAATGAATTTGTAGATTTGGTGTATGTTCTTGAATACTTAATAGAATGTCACGTTCTTTGTCAGTAAAAGGTGAATCCGCATTCAATACGAATAATAATTCGTCTACAGAATTTAGATATTCGAATGTCTCATCTCTAGTGTCGTTGTTCCTATTAAAGCTAGGTGTAACAACGAATGTAAGTTTATTTTCACTTAAAAATCTGCATGGTAATTTAAATTCAACACATGCTCTATCTCTATATGTTTGGCGGTGTAGAGACATCATGTTATGGTAATCAGAGAAATTCTCAGTTGTTGTAATTGCTGAATCTGTTATAGCGTTAATTACTGTATGAGCGTCATTTTTAAAGACAACTACATTTGAGATTGAGTTTTCTAATATATTTTCTCCTAGGATAGAGTTAATAAATGAAGCTTTTCCGTTTCCTGAAGTTCCAGTTACTAAAAGGCGATTTGTTCTTAAATCTGCAAGCTCGCCAACTAACCATCTAAATCGATGACCCATTTCTAAATCATGTTTTTGTGCCCACTGTGTAATAGATTCAAAAAGATGTAAACTATACTCTAAGCCATTCACATGATTAATAGAATATGACAGTAGGTTTTCCACATGTTTTATATTTGCTGAATCTATTGTGGAAGGGAAAATCTCATCCCATGCCAATACTGCTGCAGATGGAAATACAGAATGAGACGGATTGGCTACCTTTAACCAATTTGTTAAAAGATTTGGAATGATCTCGTGTAATTGTCTTAGCATATATTGACCTTGAATTAATTCAAAGTACGTTTCTTCGTAAAGAGAAGAAATTTTGTCCCATATATCAGACGAATGTATTTCGATATGTAAGAAAAATTCATTTATTGTTTTAAGCCATAATAAGTAATTTTGTTCATTTTTATAGCTATGCCAAAGTGATGAAACAATTTGCGTAAATTGTACTTGATCTACATTATTTAATGTAACTAATACTTTATAAAAATAGTCTGGTGAAATATTTTTAGTAAATCCTTTATCGATATATCCTTTTAGAACCTCAAACCATGGAAAGGATTCTGTTCGAATTAACTCATTCACAGCAAGCTCTACTGCACTGTCAAAATCTTGCTGTTCTTCATAAAAGGAACGTGCAATTGTTGTGACGTTTGGATAATCGGGATTTAAAGAAACCGCTTCTTTAATAACAGCAAAAGCTGAATCAAGATTATTTTGCTCGATGTAAAGAGACAGTAATTGCAGTACAATTTCGGTCATAAGTATTTTGTTATCAGTAGTAATGGAGGTATAAACATTTTCAGCAACTGATAATTGGTTAAGTTCGAAGTAAGCATCCGCAATATTTTTTTGTGCCCATGGTGCTAATTCATTACTGACTTTCTCCCATTTAAAAATAGCTGATTCAAAATCTTGATGGTGATAATAAAATTCACCTTGTGCAAAACGAATATAAGATCCATCGGAAATCTCATTTTTTTGTTCGTTTAAATAAGCTTCTCCAAGTACTTGAAGAGGTGGATGTGTTTCATTCTCCATTAGGAATGTTTCATAATATATCTTTTTTATTAATTGTTTTTCTAATCTCATTTTTTCCCCCACTATATCTTGGAAAAATACATTTTTCTCCATGTGTCAATACTTTTTTTGTATTTATGCTTTTTATTTTAACAAAGAATTTCTCTTGGAAAATTTCATTTTTCTTTCATTTTTTAAGTAAGATTGAATTTTAATGAGAAAAGTTTCAGGTTTTTTTCAATTTCCTTTCAGTTGCGAAACAACATTAGATGTTCCTAATAACTTAATACGAATATAATATTCTACATTAAGTTATTAGGAACATTCCATGTAGAGTTCATTATAAAAACAATGTATAGTGAATATGTATGCCATGTTGTAAACGCCAGAATAAATTTTACAGTTTTCGCTAATATGAACTTTACACTTTTAGCCACATTTGTCGCCCACTTTATTTGGAGAAGCAGGTATGATAGCCTTGAAGCCCTGGTTCTTTTAATACCAGGGCTTCAAGGCTGTTTATCATTCCTGTAGAGGCTCCATGTCAAGTGGGCTATGCGCAACCTAAAGTGTAAAAGGGAACTTAGCAGAAAGTGTAAAATTCACCTTGGCGATGACATCAATTTGCATGCTTTTTATTCCATATTTAGATACAATAAACTTGTTTAATAATTCCTTCATCTTGTTATATAAAATCCCCTGATTTAACATTAGGTTATTTGAAACATAATACACTCGATAATTTTACTTATAATAAAGCTTTGTAGAAGATTACTGAATCCTATCGTGTGGATAAAGAAACGAAAATAAAGAAAACAGTTTATGCCTATGATATTGATATGTCCTTCAATATGAATTGACACATAATATATCTTGCCTATTGCTGAAACTCGTAATATTAATAAGGAAATTAAAAAGAAGCGATTTATTTTATCGCTTCTTTTTCTTTATATAAAATTTTATCAAAATAACAAAAACGGAAACCTCTTATTGTATATTCATCCTACTTTACCTACTCGTTTTCATTTCAGTAGAGGTAATTTTCCCACGAGTCTAATTAAATTTTTCCCAGTCTAGTTAATTTTCCCTCGAACACACCGAAGTTGTTACAGAACCTTTTACACAGTAAAGAACTTTTTTATTTGTTGACACCTATCCTACATCACCCGCTTAAACATCTTCTCCAGTTCATACGTCGAATGGTGCACAAGTATAGGTCTACCGTGCGGACATGTGTAAGGATTTGTTGTTGTGCGCAGTTCTTCTAGCAATGCAAAAATTTGATCGTTCGTTAAATATTGATTTGCTTTAATTGATGCTTTACAGCTCATCATGATGGCTGCTTCTTCACGTAGTTTTTTAATATCAACTTTTTTTAGTTTGACGACTTGTTGCATTATTTCATCGATGATTTCTGTTTCTTTTCCTTTTGGAAACCATGTTGGGTGTGAACGAACAATAAAGGATTGATGACCGAATTGTTCTAGGAATAATCCCACCTTCTTTAACTCCTCTAATTGTTCTTCAACACGTAAAAATTCCGTAAGAGATAAATCAATACGATATGGTACAAGTAGTTCTTGGACTTCTTGTGCTACTTGTCCTACTTTATCACGGAAATATTCATAATTGATTCGCTCTTGCGCCGCATGCTGATCAATCATATATAACCCTTTATCATTTTGAGCGAAAATATAAGTTCCATGCATTTGTCCAATTGGATAAAGCGGTGGTAAATCGTTTCCGTTCATTTCGATTTCTTGGATTTCTTCTACTTCTTCTAATTCAAAATCCTCATCATTGCTGTCCCAGCCTTTTTCTTCTTGAAGAGACTCTTCAATGATTGGTTTAGACGGTTGCCAATTGTTTTCTTCTCTTACTATAGACTCAGGAGGTTGCCATTCTTGCTTTGGTGGTTGCCAAAGTAGATTTTGGTTTTGTGGTTTTGCTTGAACCTCTTCCTGTTTCTCATCCATCCCAGTCGGTAAGACGATATTTGGCATTGGTGGCTCTTTCGGCTTTGTATGTTCAAAGTGAAATTGTTCTTGCACACTTTCATCTTTTTCTTTTTTCTTCGTTACAACACCAGCATCTGGAATAAGCTGCACTTTTTTAAATGCATCTTGCAATGTTTTTTCAATGAGTTGTAAGAGTTCTTGTTCTTTACTAAAGCGCACTTCTAATTTCGCTGGATGAACGTTTACATCCACTAACATCGGATCCATTTCAATCGATAGAAACCCAATAGGATAGCGCCCAACTGGAAGCAATGTATGATATCCTTGCTGCACAGCTTTCATTAATACATAGTTCCGAACGTAACGGCCATTTACAATTGTGGACATGTAATTACGAGATGCCCTTGTTACTTCAGGTAACGTTACATAACCACGAATCGTAAAGTCTAATGATTCTGCTTCAATTGGAATCAGTTTTTTCGCAACTTGAATGCTGTAAATCGCTGCAAGTACCTGTCTAACATCACCATTTCCTGATGTATGAAGCAGTTTTTTCTCATTATGAAACAGTTTCAAAGATACTTCTGGATGCGACATCGCAATGCGATACACAATATCCGTAATATTCCCTAGCTCTGTATGAATTGTTTTCATATATTTAAGGCGTGCTGGTGTGTTAAAAAACAAGTTTTGAACAGTAATATCTGTTCCCTTTCGGCTCGCCGTCTTTTCTTGCTTAATAATGTCTCCGCCTTTAATAATGAGATGCGTACCTGGCGCATCCCCTGTACTTGTAATTAGCTCTAATTCACTAACAGATGCAATACTTGGCAATGCCTCACCACGGAAGCCAAGCGTCCGTATGCGAAACAAATCATTTTCATCTTTAATTTTACTGGTTGCATGTCGTTCAAAAGCAACGATGCAATCTTCTTCTGCAATGCCATCTCCATTATCGATGATGCGAATTTTCGATAATCCCGCTTCTTCTAAGTGGATTTCAATAGATGTACTATTCGCATCGATGGAATTTTCCACAAGTTCTTTTACAACTGAAGCAGGTCGTTCTACTACTTCCCCTGCAGCAATTAAGTTAGAGAGTTGATCATCGAGTTTGCGAATTTTCCCCATCTACTTACTCATCCTTTCTTTAACTTTTTCTGTAAACGATACAATTCATTTAATGCTTCTAGAGGCGTCATATCAAGTAAATCCATTTTTTTAATTTGCGTTAACACAGCTGTTTCTTTTTGATCAAGTATAGACTTGTCCTGTTTGTTCGCAGGCTGTTCTGCGGCAAAGAAAGATAGCTGTGATTCTTCCGCTTCTTCGTTCTTCTCTGGCATTGTTTCCACTTCTTCTTTTACAACGACTGGTTCTTGAACGATTTCTTCTTGGACTTTTACTTCTGCTCGTTTTGGAATGATGATTTCCTCTTGCCCTTCTAACTGCGCTAATACTTCTTTCGCACGAGCAATTAAGCTATCTGGAAGCTCCGCAAGCTGTGCAACATGAATCCCATAGCTTTTATCTGCTGCTCCGTCTTGAATTTTATGCAAGAAGACAACTTTTCCATTTTCTTCAATAGCTGAAACATGTACATTTTTCAGCTGTGCTAAACTTTCTTCTAACACTGTTAATTCATGATAGTGTGTTGAGAATAATGTTTTCGCTCCAATTTGGTCATGGATGTGTTCGATGATTGCTTGTGCAAGTGCCATACCGTCATACGTAGAAGTGCCTCGGCCAATTTCATCAAATAAAATTAAACTTCTTTCTGATGCATTTGCAATCGCATTTTTCGCTTCTAGCATTTCGACCATAAACGTACTTTGACCTGAAATTAAATCATCTGCTGCTCCAATTCTCGTAAAGATTTGATCAAAGACTGGTAACACCGCTTCTGTTGCTGGTACAAAGCAACCGATTTGTGACATAACAGTAATAAGTGCTAATTGGCGCATATACGTGCTTTTACCAGACATGTTTGGACCTGTAATTAAAAAGACATCCATATTTTCTGGCATCATACAATCGTTTGGAACATACAGCTTTCCATTTAATACTTTTTCTACAACAGGATGACGACCATCTTTAATAAAGATTTCACGCTTATCTGTTAAAACAGGTTTGACAAATTGTTCTTCTTCACTTACTGTAGCAAAACTTTGCAGTACATCTAATTCACTAATAACTTTTGCTAAATGTTGTAATTTAGGAATAAATACTTTTACTTCTTCACGCAGTGCAGTGAATAAATCATACTCTAGTTGCACAATTTTTTCTTCTGCCTCTAAAATCAATGTTTCTTTTTCTTTTAATTCATCTGTAATAAAACGCTCCGCATTTGCAAGCGTCTGTTTGCGCTCATAACGCCCTTCTGGAAGCGAAGCAAGGTTGGCTTTTGTCACTTCAATATAGTAGCCAAAAATACGGTTGTAGCCGATTTTTAACGATTTAATTCCTGTAATGTCACGTTCACGTTTTTCAAGCTCTGCAATCCATGTTTTCCCGTTTTTACTAACATAACGGTATTGGTCTAACTTATCATTATAACCGTCTTTTATAATATCGCCATCTTTTATAGAAAGCGGCGGATTTTCTTGAATACTTCTATCTAATAACTCCGTTAAACTTTCACATGGATCAGCACCTTGAATTAACCTTGCCGCATAAGAATTATCTAATAGACTAACCGCTTCTAAAATTGTTGGTATTTGCAGAAGGGAACGCTTTAATTGCAGTAAATCACGCGCATTGACACTACCATATGCAACTTTTCCTGCTAAGCGTTCTAAATCATACACTTCTTTTAGTTTTTCTTTCAAATCTTCACGCAAGAAATAGTCATTCACAAATGTTTCAACCATTTCTAAGCGTTCTTCAATTTTTTCTTTCTGTATAAGCGGACGCTCCATCCACTGTTTTAACATACGACCGCCCATAGCTGTTTTCGTTTTATCTAATAGCCATAATAACGAACCTGTCTTCTCTTTTGTTCGAAGCGTTTCTGTTAACTCTAAATTTCGTTTCGAATGTACATCCATTTTCATAAATTGATTTGTATAATAAATATCCACTGGCTGCAGGTGATCTAATGAACGTTTTTGCGTTCTTAGTACATAATTCAATAAGCGTCCCACTGCTGTAACTAATTTCGTTTGCGTTACATTTTTCACAAGATGCTCTAATCCTTCAGGAACTTTCGTTTCATCTTCGTAAGAAATTGTCATTTTTAATGTTTCTGTTAGCTTGTTTAGCTCATCTTTTGAAAATGCAGACTCGACAACTATTTCTTTTGAACCTGTTGCATAGACTTCTAGCAAGATATCTTCTACCGTACCTGTTAACAATGTTACCGTATTTTGTCCTGTTGTTAAGTCATTACACGCTAGCGCATAAGAACCATCTTCAAAGTGTGTTAATGCCGCTAAAAAGTTATTTTCTTTCTCGTCAATTGTACGCCCTTCCATCATCGTCCCTGGCGTAATTAATTGCACCACTTCACGGCGCACTACTCCCTTAGCTGTTTTCGGGTCTTCTACTTGCTCACAAATCGCTACTTTGTATCCTTTTTCAACGAGCTGTTCAATATAATTTTTCGCCGCATGATATGGAACTCCACACATTGGTATACGATCGCTACTACCACCATCTCGGCTTGTTAGTGTGATTTCAAGTTCATGTGCCGCCTTAACCGCATCCTCAAAAAACATCTCATAAAAATCGCCTAATCTAAAAAATAAAAAGGCATCTTGATAGTCTGCCTTGACCTTTAAATATTGTTGTATCATAGGGGTATACTGAGTCATCTGTTTCCTCCATACTTCATAAAAATGCGCTATATATTTATATGTTGCACTTCACGGATACTCTTATCTCCTCTTTTAGGAGTCTCTCTTCATTATAGCACATTTTCATCAGGAAAATTGTCCATTCAGTATCACTTATATAATATAAAAAGCTAGGAAGAAATTCTTCCTAGCCCTCCCTTACTCCTCTTCTGCATCTAAAATAAAGTTTGGATCTAATTCTTCAAATTCATCATCGCTAACCTCAAAATCACTATCGCCTTCTGGACATCCATCTGGGTTTATACTGACGCAAATTTTTGTTTCCCCAACTACTTCCGTTAGAAATTCACGCTCTACAGTTACAACAATTTTGTTACCATTCGGTGAAACAACCGCTTCTAAACAGTTCGGATGCTGAATAACACGAGCAATAATTTCGGAATCTTCACCAGAAAAATTTTTATCACGATAGCTGATGTTCACCTCATCTGTGTAGTTAATACGTTCTGTTACAACTTCCGTTTTCGTATTTTCATCAAACGAGTACCATGTATTCACATCGTAATACCCTTCAATTTCCACCATTTTCCCACTTCTTCTTGCCTCATATGTGTGATTAATTACCCAACATCCGAGAATACTTGTCGGTTCATTATTTGATTCACATGTATGCGTCGATTTTGTATACTTACGTCCTTTTCCAACTACTGCCTTTGTAATAATCTCTCTGAATTCGGACATTTAAAACCCTCCTCAATCGATATTCATTTAATCATATGCGTGACAATAGCGGAATGTGTCATTCTTTTTTGAAAAGAGTATGTATCATTACAAAGTGAAACTTTAATCAGTAGTGGAGTTCTTCACCTTCACTACTCATTTCACCTCACCAGTCAAGATTTTATGAGCAATATTAGCGGGATAAAAATAAAAAAAGAGATGTCTATAAGACATCTCTCTTAGCAACCGCAATTACCTTTTTTACTTTCTACTTCTGCACCAGTTTCTCCTTTTAATACATCTCCACCAGTCGAAATTAAAATTTCATCCGTTACGTTGTTAGAGATCGTGCTCGCTACAAGTTGCAATAAATCATTAACATATGTTTGTGAAGACTTGAATTCCTGTACAACCGGAATACTATCCAGTTTATCTTGAAGAGCATCAATTTCCGCTTCTACTTTTTTCAATGCTTCCCATTTCCCGTAATGCTGTAAGTTTACTGCTTGTTTTTGCAGTGCTTTTATTTCATCAATTGTACGCTTTACATTTTCATTCTTATGGATTTGTGCTTCTGCACGTTTAAAGAAATCCACTTCTTCTGTTTCAGCAATCATTTTCGCTAATTCTTTTGCTTGCTCAACAATTTCATCTTTTGTATATACTTTCATCTATTATTTCACCTCAATCGGCTCCTCAACTAATTCCCCGTTTAGAGACCAAGTTTTCGCTTCTGTTACTTTCACTTTTACAAGCTGACCGATTACAGATTTTGGAGCTACGAAGTTTACAAGTTTATTAGTACGTGTGTAACCTGCAAGTACTTCTGGATTATTCTTACTTTCTCCATCAGCCAATACTTCAACAATTTGTCCCTCATATCGTTTATTCTTTTTCATAGAATACTCATTTACTAATGCATTTAAACGCTGTAAACGTTCTTTTTTCACTTCCATCGGGACATTATCTTGCATTTTTGCAGCTGGTGTTCCTTCACGAGGTGAATAAATGAATGTAAATGCACTATCAAATTCTACTTCACGATATAAAGACATTGTTTCCTCAAATTGCTCGTCTGTTTCATTCGGGAAACCAACGATAATATCAGTTGTTAATACTGCATTCGGAATCGCTTTTTTAATTTTACGTACAAGTTCTAAATAATGCTCACGTGAGTATTTACGCGCCATAATTTTAAGCATATCTGTGCTACCAGATTGTACTGGTAAGTGGATATGTTCTACTAAATTACCACCTTTTCCAAGCACCTCAACTAGGTGGTCATCAAAATCACGCGGGTGACTTGTTGTAAAGCGAATACGCGCTATATCAATCTTACGAAGTTCATCCATTAAATCACCAAGACCATATTCAGTATCATCGAAATCTTTACCGTATGCGTTTACGTTTTGACCAAGTAATGTAATTTCTTTATAACCATTTGCGGCTAAATGGCGAACTTCATTAATGATATCTTCTGGGCGACGGCTTCGTTCTTTCCCGCGTGTATACGGTACGATACAATACGTACAGAATTTATCACATCCATACATAATGTTTACCCAAGCTTTAATATCACCACGGCGTACCTTCGGAAGGTTTTCAATTACATCTCCTTCTTTCGACCAAACTTCAACAACTGTCGCTTTAGAAAACATCGCATCTTTTAAAATATAAGGTAATCGATGAATATTATGTGTACCAAATACCATATCTACATATTGGTTTTTTTGCATAATTTTGGTTACAACAGATTCCTCTTGAGACATACAACCGCATACACCGATTAAAAGATCCGGATTTCGTTGTTTTAATGATTTTAAATGACCAAGCTCTCCGAATACTTTATTTTCAGCGTTTTCACGAATGGCACAAGTATTTAATAGAATTACATCTGCATCTTCCGTTGCAAATGTTGGTTCATATCCAAGCGCTGTAAAAATACCGGCCATTACTTCCGTATCATGCTCATTCATTTGACATCCGTAAGTACGGATATAAAACTTTCTTCCTGCACCAAAATTACGAAACTCTTCTAGCAGACCGAAATCACGATCAATTTTCACTTCTTCTTTCCCGCGCTTTTTCGCATCCTTTAAAGAAGGTGGCTGATATACACTTTCAAAGTATTTGCTATAATCTTTTTCTTCCTTTTTCGCAGAAGAATTTGCTTGTTGACTTGCTAATCGTTGTTGCTCGTTCATGGGTAATCTCCTTTCAACCTTAACTATACACTGTAGTCTATTCCAATAACGATCAGACCCATCTTAAAGATTAGAATAGTTTGAGAGATAACTTGCCCCTTTGAAACTCGAGTAATCGATCTAACCACCTATAAGAATGGAATCTTCCCGACACGAATAGACATTCCCTTTTTTATTGTTTTAACCTTGTCCTTGTAAAAAAGCATATTGCTTTATTTTCCATATACACTATCATAGTATAAAGTGTTTAGCCAAATTTAACAACAAAGAGACTACATCCCCCGCGCATCCTAAAGCGAATGAACATGATGTCCTAATACAACGATCCATTAATTATTTTATCATTCTGAATTTTCTAAGTAAATGTTTTGTAATAAAATCCTCCTATATTATTTCAAACCTAAAGTAAAAAAGCTGCCAATTGGCAGCTTTTTATTTCATGATTACATAAATTCAGCAACAAGCTCATCAAACATCTTTTGATCCATTTGTAAGTCAGCTTGAACTAAAGGTTTTTCACTGTAGCCTTTTACCAGATCTTGATAAGAAGGCTGTTCTGTATTTTGGTAAATCAGACCTGTTACTAGACCTTTGTTTTCCATCAGCGTTTGCATTGCAATCATACGGTTAGATGGATCATATCCTTCTACTGTGCTTAGTTTTGTTAAATTCTCTTTAAACCAATCATACGTATTTACTTTATTATAAGTAACACATGGGCTAAATACATTGATTAAAGAAAACCCTTTATGCTGAATACCAGCTTCGATCAGCTGCGTTAATTCTTTTAAATCACTAGAGAAACTCTGTGCCACAAAAGTCGCACCTGCTGTTAATGCCATTTCCATGACAGATAGTGCTGGTTCAATTGAACCTTGTGGTGTACTTTTCGTTTTAAATCCAGCTTCACTACGTGGTGAAGTTTGACCTTTTGTTAGCCCGTAAATTTGGTTATCCATTACGATATACGTAATGTCAATATTACGACGAATAGAATGGATTGTGTGTCCCATACCAATTGCAAAACCATCGCCGTCACCACCAGATGCGATAACTGTCAAATCACGGTTTGCCATTTTCACACCTTGTGCGATTGGAAGTGCACGTCCATGAATACTATGCACACCATAGGAATTAATATAACCTGAAATACGACCTGAACAGCCGATACCAGAAATAACTGCTAATTCGTCTGGATTTAAACCAACGTTAGCTGCTGCACGTTGAATCGCAGCTTGCACCGAGAAGTCTCCGCAACCTGGACACCAGTTTGGTTTTACACTGTTACGAAAGTCCTTAAATGTTGCCATTTAATACAACCCCTTTTTTGCATTCGTTGTAAATTTCTTTTGGTAAGAATGGATTCCCATCATATTTTAAGAGACTAGAAATTTTCTCACCATTACCAAGATTCATTTTCATAATGTTAGCAAGTTGACCAGTCGCATTGTTTTCTACTACAACAACGCGCTTCGCACTCTTCACAAGTGGATCGATTTCAGCCGTTGGGAACGGATGGATTAAACGCACATGAGCGTGATTTACTTTCATTCCTTCTTGCTCTAAACGTTCCATCGCTTCCTCAATTGCACCTCGAGTAGAGTTAAAACCAACTAACAATACATCAGCATCATCATACTTGGCATTTTTATAAACAGGGGTATTGAACTTCAAGTTCGCCATTTTACGGAAACGTTTGTCCATTTGTTCTTTACGATTCAGCGCTGATTCAGATGGTTTACCAGTCTCATCATGCTCTACACCAGTCACATGGTGAACACCATTTTTCATACCAGGTAGAACGCGTGGTGAAATACCATCTTTTGTCACTTCATAACGTTTGAAATATGCTTTATTTTCACGCTCTGGTAACTCTGCTTGTAAATCAAGCTTACCACGGCGAATTTCTACTTTATCTAACTTCAGTGGTTCAACTGTTTGTTTTCCTAAAGAAAGCTGTAAATCTGTTAAGAAGATAACTGGAACTTGATATTCTTCCGCTAAGTTAAACGCTTCTACAATATCATAGAACGCTTCTTCAACAGTACTTGGCGCCATTACGATTTTGGGAATTTCACCATGTGTTCCATAAATCATTGCCATTAAATCAGATTGTTCTTGTTTTGTTGGTAAGCCCGTACTTGGACCACCACGTTGTGTATCTACGATTACAAGAGGTGTTTCTGTAATACCTGCTAAGCCAATTGCTTCCATCATTAAGGATAGACCTGGACCTGCAGATGCCGTTAATGTACGAACACCAGCATAGTTTGCACCAATAGCCATTGTACAAGCCGCAATTTCATCCTCAGTTTGGATTACAGTCCCGCCTACTTTTGGAAGCTTTTTAATTAAGTATTCCATAATTTCAGATGCAGGTGTAATTGGATATGCAGACATAAAGCGAGCACCACCAGCTACTGCTCCAAATGCAATCGCATCGTTACCGATCATAAACATGCGTTTTTGACCATCAGCTTTTTCAAGCTGCATCATATTTACTTTCTCGCCAAGCAATTCTTTCATATATTGAGAGCCGCGTTTGATTGCTTCCATATTCTTTTGAACGACTTGCTCTCCTTTGCGACCAAAGATCTCTTCAACAACCTCTAAATAAACAGTTTCATCTAACCCTAGTACCGAACTAGATGCTCCAACAGCAACCATGTTTTTCATTAATGATGTACCTAGTTCTGAAGCAATATCTGTAAACGGTATCACATATAGATTCACATCTGCATTTTCAGGTATAGTCGGATTAAATTTCGCATCCGCAACAACAATTCCGCCTGGACGTAATTCGTGGAAATTAAAATCGATTGTTTCTTGATCAAATGCAATTAAAATATCTAAATCATCTGATATCGCGCGCACCTCAGTTGTACTTACGCGAATTTTATTATTTGTATGACCGCCTTTAATCCGTGATGAGAAGTGGCGGTAACCGTATAAGTAATATCCTAATCGGTTTAATGCAATACAGAAGATTTCTCCTGTACTTTCAATTCCTTCACCTTGTTGTCCTCCAACTTTCCATGAAAGTTGACTAATCATCTCCTACACCCCTTTTGGCTGCATTCATTGTAGTGTATTTTTTTACAGTAATAGTTTAGCACTTTTTATACAAATAAACTACAATGGACGCAAATTATACCTCTTCTGACTTCCCTGAATCTTTTGTATAATCTTAATTCGTCTACCATTCTAGCCTTACCATACAAAAAAAGCAATAAATTGTTTTTATTTCGTTTTAATTTTTCGAATTTTTAAATTGTTTATATTGACTATTTTAAATCCAACACTAAAAAGGAATATGTTCAACAAAATTATCATATAAAAAATTTCGAACACTCGCCTCACTGTATCTTTTACAAAGTTCATTAATTATATGTTCATAGCTTCTATACGCTTCTATTCCTACCACCATCTCTGGCATACCATCAAAATCCGAGCCAAATCCTATATTTTTCTCTCCTCCAAGCGAACAAATATGTTCTACATGGCGTAATATATCATCTATATAGGCTGGTCGATGATTCGTTAAAAACTCAGGTACAAAGTTCACACCAATCACAGCATTTTTTTGAATCAGTACTCGTATTTGTTCGTCTTTGAGATTACGTGGATGGTGACATAGATTGTGACAATTCGAATGTGAAGCAATTGGATATTGAGCGATTTCCATTACATCCCAAAATCCTTTTTCATTTAAATGAGATACATCTGTCCATAAACGAAACGAATTAAGTTCTTGTACAACTTTTTTACCAAAAGCAGTTAACCCTGCTCCCCTTGTTTCCAGTGCACCATCAGCTAGTAAATTCGCATAGTTCCATGTTAACCCGAAAGATCGTACTCCTAAGCGATAAAACAAGCGCAATTTCATCATTTCTTTCCCAATCGCTTCGCACCCTTCTAATGTTAAAATGGCGCCAATTTCACTTTTTCCTAACTGCTTTATATCTTTTTTCGTCTGTATCAATTTCATACCTGGTAGCGATAAAATTTCCTTATGAAATATATCTACCATAGTTAGGGCAACTTCAAAACGTTCTTCATACGCTACTGTTTCTGGTACATATATCGCAAAGCATTGTATACTTCCTTTTCTCCGCTCTAATTGTTCAAAAGTAATATATAATGCTGGATCACTTTGGAAATGTTTTTTTCCTTTTGCATTCCATAATTGCCATAACACATCACAATGCGCATCAAAAACTTTCATTCCCTTGCCCCCTTTACCATAAAAACAACCTGTTTGCACACAAGCAAACAGGTTGTTCAAACTTAACGAGGTTCTACAATTAGCTTTATCGCTGTACGTTCTTCACCATCAATCATAATGTCTGTAAAAGCTGGGATACAAATCAAATCCAAACCACTAGGCGCTACAAATCCTCTTGCAATTGCTACTGCCTTCACGGCTTGATTCAATGCACCTGCACCAATGGCTTGAATTTCTGCTGTTCCGCGTTCGCGAATCACTCCAGCAAGTGCACCAGCTACAGAGTTAGGGACCGAAGTTGCTTTAACTTTTAATATTTCCATTCCACGTTTCCTCCTCGTTTCTAAAAAAAGTATTAGCGATTATTTCACTTTAACTTATATTCACGAGGAACGAGGCGTATTCCTGCTAAATCTCTGTAATTTTTCTAAAAAATTAAAATATAATGTTTTTTCTAAATTTTATAGAAAACTATTCAAAAAATGGCTGATCATCATTAATTAAAATGCGCTCAATTTTTTTCGCTTTTCCTGTATTTGGATCCACATCAATTAGTACTGCACTTAATTGTGTTCTACCATTTGTCACTTCAAAACGCACAGGTAAATTTGTTAAGAACTTTTTCAGTACAGCTTCACGATCCATACCTAAAATTCCATCATATGGGCCTGTCATACCTACATCTGTAATATACGCTGTCCCGCTTGGTAAAATACGATTATCAGCCGTAGGAACATGTGTATGCGTTCCTACTACCGCTGTAGCACGACCATCTACATACCAGCCGAGCGCTTGCTTTTCACTTGTTGTCTCAGCATGAAAATCAATAAAGATAATATTCGTGCGCTTTTTCGCAATATTAATTAACTCATCTACTTTTCGGAATGGACAATCAATTGGTGGAAGGAATGTACGACCTTGCAAGTTAATTACCGCTACTTCCGTACCATTACAATTCACGAAAATAAGACCTTTTCCAGGAGTTCCTTCTGGGAAATTGGCCGGTCTTGCAAGATATTTAGCATCATCAATAAATTCAAACACTTCACGGTTATCCCAAGCATGATTTCCAAGTGTAACTGCTTGTGCACCACATTCTAAAAAGTTTCGGTATATTTTCTCTGTAATACCACGACCACCTGCTGCATTTTCTCCATTAATAATTGTTACTGTAGGTGTATATTTTTTCTTTAATGCCGGTACGTATTGTTGAATCATCCCTCTACCAGGAGATCCTACTACATCCCCAACGAATAATATTCTCATATCTATTACCCTTTCTATATACTACTTTTTCATTACCATACCATATTACAAGCTATTCACTTGTAATAAAACCATATTGCTCATTTAAAATTTCCTGCCATCCTACTATAAAAATAATGTATACGGGCTATTTACGGTGATGGAAGTGTCACTTTATTTTACCCAATTCCAACACAAAAAAATAAAGTGGCATTTCACCACTTTATTTTGCGTATTCCACTGCACGTGTTTCACGAATAACAGTTACTTTAATATGGCCTGGGTAATCCAGTTCATTTTCGATACGCTTTCGAATATCACGTGCTAAACGATGAGCTTCTAAATCATCGATTGTATCTGGTTTTACCAGAATACGAACTTCACGTCCTGCTTGAATTGCAAAAGATTTTTCTACGCCTTCATAAGACTCTGAAATCTCTTCTAACTTTTCAAGACGACGAATATAGTTTTCAAGCGTCTCACTACGAGCTCCTGGTCTTGCAGCTGACAATGCATCTGCCGCAGCAACTAGAACTGCAATGATTGAAGTTGGTTCCGTATCACCATGGTGAGATGCGATACTATTTATAACAACAGGGTGCTCTTTATATTTCGTTGCGAGTTCGACACCAATCTCAACGTGACTACCTTCTACCTCATGATCAATTGCTTTTCCGATATCATGTAATAGACCAGCACGTCTTGCTAGTTTTTCGTCTTCACCAAGCTCTGCCGCCATAAGTCCTGTTAAGTACGCTACTTCCATAGAGTGTTTCAATACGTTTTGTCCATAACTTGTACGGTATTTCAAACGACCTAAAATCTTAATTAGATCTGGATGTAATCCATGGACACCTACTTCAAATGTTGTTTGTTCTCCTACTTCACGAATATACTCATCCACTTCACGTCTTGATTTTTCGACCATTTCTTCAATACGTGCTGGGTGAATACGTCCATCTTGTACAAGCTTATCAAGAGCGATACGAGCTGTTTCACGACGAATTGGATCAAATCCAGATAAGATTACTGCTTCTGGTGTATCATCAATAATAAGGTCAATACCTGTTAACGTTTCTAACGTACGAATATTACGACCTTCACGCCCAATAATACGTCCCTTCATTTCGTCATTTGGAAGATTTACAACCGAAACGGTTGTTTCAGCAACATGATCAGCTGCACATCTTTGCATTGCAAGAGATAAAATCTCTTTTGCCTTCTTATCCGCCTCTTCTTTCGCACGAACTTCACTTTCTTTTACCATAACGGCAATTTCATGAGAAATTTCACTTTCTACTTTCCCTAAAATGATTGCTTTCGCTTGTTCGCGTGTTAGATTAGAAATGCGCTCTAATTCCGTTTGTTGCTTTTGAACTAACTCTCCCACTTTGCTTTCCAACTCTTCAATCTGTTGTTGTCTCGCTACAAGAGATTCCTCTTTCTTTTCTAACATTTGCTCGCGCTTATCGAGCGTTTCGTCTTTACGATCAAGGTTCTCTTCTTTTTGCATTAAACGATTTTCTTGTTTTTGTAATTCGCTTCTACGATCACGAATTTCTAATTCAGCTTCTGTACGAAGTGTATGAATTTCATCCTTTGCTTCTAAAAGCGCTTCTTTTTTAAGTGCCTCTGCTTCGCGATTCGCTTCGTCTAAAATACGCTTCGCTTCATTATCTGCACCATTAATCTTCGCTTCTGCAATAGACTTTCGAACAAAAAAGCCAACAACTGCACCGACTGTTGCAAGCAAAATGGAGATGAGTATCCAAATTGTGCTACTCATGATTTCACCTCCCCTTGCTATGAATGAAAAAAGACTGTCGGCATGTACATTGAATTGCAACGTACAGCAAAGACCGTCGTCCCGCTTTTTTTAAGGGACTTTCTTCATTTCACAATTAAAATGTCATATTATTATTTCGGTAAGATTTAAATCTTACTCCGAATATTACTTCTCTTCTAGAGAAGAGTGTATCGTATATAAGAAAGAATATACATTCTCATTGTATCTATCGCATTTTTCATTGTCAAGCGTTGTCTACTTTTACTTTCTTTCCCTTTGCCATATGAATCTTCCTCTAAAAAGAAAAGCGGTACCACATTATCATGACAAGCTATACTAAAACCCATCTAACAAGCTGAAAAACGTATAAAAATCCCTCTCCATACTATTTTAGTAGCATAAGGTAAAAACTTCATCAGCAAAGACCTTGCTGCCTACAATCGCTAAAAAAAAATAAAAGACACGAAATCGTGTCTTTTATTTTTCAAGAAGAGTTCCATCTTCCATGCTTTCAGAAGCAGAATCTTCACCAATTCCATGGTGTTCACGAATAAAGAAGGCAATTTCATCTCTTACATCCGGATTTTCTTTTAGGAACTGCTTCGCGTTTTCGCGCCCTTGTCCCAGGCGTTCTTCGTTATAAGAGTACCAAGCGCCACTCTTTTGAACGATATCAAGTTCAGAAGCCATATCTAAAATTTCACCTTCTCTTGAAATTCCTTCTCCGTACATAATATCCACTTCAGCAACACGGAATGGAGGTGCTACTTTATTTTTTACTACTTTTATTTTTGTTTTGTTACCAACAATATCATTGCCTTGCTTTAATTGCTCAGCACGACGTACCTCAAGACGAACTGTTGAATAGAACTTCAACGCACGACCACCTGGAGTTGTTTCTGGGTTCCCGAACATAACCCCAACTTTTTCACGAATTTGGTTAATAAAGATTGCAATTGTTTTCGATTTATTAATCGCACCAGAAAGCTTACGAAGTGCTTGTGACATTAAACGCGCTTGTAAACCAACGTGAGAGTCACCCATCTCCCCTTCAATTTCCGCTTTTGGTACAAGAGCTGCTACAGAGTCAATTACGATAATATCAATTGCACCGCTTCGAACTAATGCCTCTGCGATTTCTAATCCTTGTTCCCCTGTATCAGGCTGCGATAATAGTAACTCATCAATATTAACACCTAACTTCTGTGCATATACAGGATCCATCGCATGCTCTGCATCAATAAATGCTGCTTGTCCACCTTGACGTTGTACTTCCGCAATCGCATGTAATGAAACTGTTGTTTTACCTGAACTTTCAGGCCCGTAGATTTCGATAACACGACCGCGTGGATAACCACCAACTCCAAGCGCTACATCAAGTGCTAACGAACCACTTGGCACCGTTGAAATTCTATGTTCTGCTTGTTCTCCTAACTTCATAATTGAACCCTTACCAAATTGCTTCTCTATTTGTTTTAACGCCATATCTAATGCCGCTTGACGATCACTCATTCAAATTCCTCCTTAACTGAATTGCTAATTTTATTATACCTATTTTCATCTCAATTTGCCAACAAAAATCGAACGTTTATTCGATTTTTTTATTTCCAAATTGAAAACATCTAATTTTTATCATAAAAAAACTAGAAGAAACTCACACCTCTTCTAGTTTTTTATACAAATGATAAAATCCATATTTCACAGATCGTTCTCTAATTTGTTGACGACTTCCACTTAATTTAAGAGGAAAGACCGCTGTCGGCTCATCCCTAATTGCTAGCCCAACAAATACAGTACCCGGCTCTTTATTTTCTGAAGCTTCCGGTCCTGCTACTCCAGTGAAACTAATCCCAATATCCGCTTTTAAAAGTGTTTTAACATTTTCAGCAAGAACACGTGCACACTCTTCACTAACTGCTCCAGCTGTGTGTAATGTTTCTTCAGGTACGTGCAATATGTGCTGCTTTACGTCATTCTGATAGCAAATGACACCGCCTTTAAAAATAGAAGACACACCAGCATTTTCTGTTACTTGATTCCCAAAAAGACCACCCGTTAAACTTTCAGCACAAGCTAAAGTAAAACCTTTCTTCTTCAATAAATCAATTGCTTTATAATGAAGAAAATCTTGGTTATATCCGTAGAAAAATTCTCCTACTCTTTCTAAAATCAAGCTTTCCACGTGTTGAATTAACATTTCTGCATGTTTCACATCGTGATGCTTTGCTGTTAAACGAAGCGTCACCTCTCCATCAGAAGCAAGCGGCGCAATTGTTGGATTCGTTTGTCTATCAATTAAATCTTGTACTTTCACTTCTAGTTGGGATTCGCCAATGCCAAAAAAGCGAAGAACACGAGAATAAATGCGCTCTCCAGTTGTAAAGTTACGTAAAAAGGGGTCTACGTAGTTCGTATACATCGGTTGCATTTCCTTCGGTGGACCTGGTAATAAAATATAAACTTTTTCATTTTTATTTAATCCCATTCCTGGCGCCATACCGTGATCATTTGCAAATACTGCCGAGCCATTTAAAACAAGTGCTTGTTTCTTATTATTCTCTGTAAACTCACGGCCAGTACGTTTATAATACTCACTAATGGACGTTAAAGCAATTTCGTCATAAACAAGTTCTTCACCAATAACAGACGCAATTGTTTCTTTTGTTAAATCATCTTTTGTCGGCCCAAGCCCACCTGTAAAAATGAGTATATCTGCACGCTTCTCAGCAATTTGAATTGCCTCTTGTAAACGATGGTTATTATCCCCTACCACAGTATGATAATACACATCGATCCCAATGGAAGCCAATTTTTCGGATAAAAACTTCGCATTTGTATTTGTAATTTGCCCGAGTAATAATTCTGTTCCAACCGCAATAATTTCGGCATTCATTCCGATTCCCCCATAAACTGCTATTTTGAGTTTACAAAAGCAGCTCTATTTTTCCAGAAGTAATCCCAGCCAGAAATAACTGTAAAGATTAGTGCAATCCATATGAAAATATCCGCAACCGGAATATGGATTAAGTTTAATGGTACATCGTGTAATAAATATGCTGAAATTGCAATAATTTGTGTCCATGTCTTAATTTTCCCTAGCATGTTAGCCGCAACAACTTCTCCAGTTCCAGCTAGCACAAGACGTAAGCCTGTTACAGCAAATTCACGACTAATGATTACAATAACAATCCACGCTGGTACATATTGCATTTCAACCAATGTAATAAGGGCTGCTGAAACAAGTAGCTTATCTGCTAATGGATCAAGAAACTTCCCTAAATTTGTTACAAGATTATACTTTCTTGCATAATGACCATCAATCCAATCCGTAGCTGAAGCAACAATAAAAATAAGCGCTCCTACTAAATGTTGAATTGGTAAATCTACATTCCCAATTGTATATACACCCCAATCAAAAGGAGCCAGCATAATCACTAGAAAAATTGGAATTAAGCAGATTCGAGATATTGTAATTTTGTTTGGTAAATTCACAGCTATTCCTCCATCATGTCAAAAACATTTGTTCATTGAAAAAAGTCATCGAAGCGATGACTGTTATTGTGCAGGTTGCCCTGCCCCTAAGTTTTTAATCACCAATCTTTGGTGCATTGTCTCTTCGGGACTTATACCATAATTAATAACTTTACCATTTACTTTAATTTCAATATTAGGTGCATTACCGATATTAAGTCGCACTTCTTTTTGAGCGGTTAAGTTTTGTGGTACCGTTTGTCCTGCTTCTAACGTAGCATTATAAAGTTCATTACCATTTTCATCTTTAATATCTACATAACTTGTTCCCTTTGCTGAAAGTTCCAATTGTAACTCTTTATTGTTCATTTCATATGTAGATACTTTTCCACTTGTCCCTACCAATTTCATCTCATCTTGTCCTGCTGGTGGTTGCTGTGCTTTTTGCTCATCTTTCTTTGGTTCTTCTTTTTTAGGTTCTTCCGTTTTTTTCTCTTCTTTCTTTTCATCTAACGGCGAACCCTTCGCTTTTTGTACTTCAATTTGTTCACTCTTATTTTGCGTTACTGATCCAGCATCTTTTGCAGTTAACCATTGAAAAATAAACCAAACCGCTACTCCTAATGCAATTACCAATAATGCAATTAAAATTTTCGGCATATGATCTGCGAATGGAAGCGATGTAGCTTTTTGCATTGTTTCCTGCGTTTTTTGACCTGTTGATACTTGTGGTACATCATGAGATTCAGATTGCGGTATTGTACTTTGATACTCTACAAGCAATTCCTCTCCGTCTAATCCAACAGCATCTGCATATTGTTTAATAAACGCACGTGCATAAAACGCACCTGGCAATATGCTATAATTTCCCTCTTCAATTGTCGCTAAATAACGCTTTTGAATTTTTGTAATCTCATGTAGCTGATCGATAGACAAGCCTTTCGCTTCTCTTGCTTCCTTCAGCTTTTGTCCTAATTCCGTCACTGCTAACACCTCAATATTTCTTTAAAAGTCAAACATAGAGAAATTATTTTGCGTTCCTTGCTCAATTTCATCTACTAAATTATATTGAATTTCTTCATCATAATCGTTACGCAATTCAATAATATAATCAAAATCATCAAGTGTATATTCTGATTGACTCACAAATACATCCGGATGTTCCACAACCTTGGTTGCAGGTAATCTCATAATTTCACGCACAAGCTGCCAATGTCTTTCATTTGCACGCTTTGTTGAAACAATTCCATCTAATATAAAAATATTATCGTCGCTATACTCATCTTCAATCAGTTGACTGCGTACAGTTTGTTTAATAAGGGTTGATGATACAAACAGCCAACGCTTATTTGCACAAACACTTGCGGCGACAATAGATTCCGTTTTTCCAACGCGAGGCATCCCTCGTATCCCGATGAGCTTATGACCCTCTTTTTTCATTAATTCTGCCATAAAATCAACGAGTAATCCTAATTCATCACGTACAAATCGGAATGTTTTCTTATCATCTGCGTCCCGTTGTATGTACCTGCCGTGCCTAACTGCTAGTCTGTCCCGAAGCTTTGGCGGACGATATTTCGTTACCGTTATATTATCCATCGTATTTAAAATTGATTCAAGTCTAGAGATTTGCTCTTGATTATCACACATAAGCAAAAGTCCGCGCCGAGCATTATCTACACCATTAATTGTGACGATATTAATGCCAAGCATACCGATTAACGAAGAAACGTCACCAAGCAAGCCAGGTCGGTTTTTATGTATTTCATATTCAAAATACCATTCAATCATTCAAGATCACTCCCCTTGCTTACTTTACACCTACGTACTATATTATATGATTTCACGTTAATAGGGAAGCTAAATGTACAACCAAATCAAGGTATTTTCAATACTAAAAAAAAAGAGAGGATATTCTCCTCTCTTTTTTTACTTATGTTGTACAAACTTCACCATTAAATTCGCGATTGTATGTTGCTCTTGTTCGTCAGCAACTTTCCAAAGCCCAGCTAATAGTTTTTCTTGATCATTACGTGCCTCTACTTCATTCGCAAGATAGTCACCAACGCGGAATGCCATATCTGAAACAGCTCCCCCATCAAGACCCTTTCCTTGCGCCTGCTCTAAACGCTCTCCTAAAAAGCTTTTCCACTGATCAAAGTTTTCTAATACTGACATATTTAAGCACCTCACTATTAAGTAATAGAATCATGCTTAATTTGTACAATTCCATGTTTTTTATGTATGTATTTTGCATTTTAACAATGCCATCCACCGTTTACTCCAATAATTTGCCCCGTTATATACGAAGCCCCTGGTGATACAAGGAAAGAAACTGTTTTTGCTACTTCCTCTGGACATCCAATTCTCCCAGTTGGAATCTCCTCTGCCATCCCATTCTTATCTTCCTCTGAAAATACACTTAGCATTTCTGTCTCAATTGCTCCCGGTGCCACTGCATTGACACGAATCCCACTTAAAGCCACTTCTTTAGCCAATGCTTTTGTATACGAATTTTGCGCACCTTTTACCATTGAATACAACACTTCACAAGACGCACCCATTTGTCCCCAAATCGATGAAATAATAACAACGTTTCCACTTCTGCGGTGAATCATTGATGGAATTGCAAGCGACAGTAGTTTATATACGCTTTTCACCTGTAATTCCACCATTTCATTTAACTGTTCATTTGTAACATCTGTCACTAAACCAAATATACTTTTTCCAGCCGCATATACAATTACATCAATCGGATGATGAATTTGTGCCCACAATTTTTCTGGTCCATCTGCAGCTGCTAAATTTGCTTGAACGGGAATCATTTCATCAAATTGGTTTTCTAGTTCTCTTACCTTTTCTTCGCCTTTGTTATAATGCACATATACTGTATAACCATCTTCATTTAACTGTTTTGAAATTGCAGAGCCAATTCCTCCGCTTCCTCCAGTCACTAATGCAAATTTTTTCATACTTTTCCTCTCTTATCCTTTCATCTATAAAGAAACTTTTTCAAATTACACATTCTTTCATACATCCCCAAACAAATAATACCCCCATCTTACGATTTAGCAATAGCTAAAAAGTTAGATGAGGGATAAAATGGCTGTAAATCCCCTGAACACTAAGCAGTTCCCTTATTAAAGTTTCCCTTTATTGTTTCGGCAAGACTTGGCAAATACTCATTCTTTCTTCAGATAAAAATACTTTTGCTGCTTCTTGTAAATCTTGAACAGTTAAATCCTCTAAAACGGAAAGAGCATCAAACAAGCTGGATTCATTAAATGCATAACGTGTAAATTGATTTGCAATATATTCAGGCGAGTTAAGCGATCGTAAAAAGCCGCCAATTTTCTTTTTCTTTACACGCTCTAACGTCGCTTCATCTAACTCATCATAATTGGTCTGTAATAAAATGCTTTTCAAACGATCTGCTAACTCATCAGGCTGTTTCGTATCGCCACCAACCATCGCAAAACCAAAGTTACTTTCTTCGGTATAATCATAAGAGAATGTATCATCAATGAGTCCTTCATTATATAAAGACTCATAATGAGTTGATCCTTTCCCAAATAAATAATCTAAAAGTAATGTAATCGCAATCTCTTGTTTTAAAAGTTCTTGCCCTTTTTCTTTGAGCCCTGTCGCCTTTATACCGACTAAACATTTCGGTGTTTGAACAGGCATAGAAATAATTTTCTTCTTTTCATTTACCTCTTCTGGTTCACTCTCAAATGAACGTACAATCTCCGGTTGATTTTTATAATCCTTTTTCGCCTGATTTTCACGGACTAAATCCATTGTCTTTTCCGGGTCGATAGCTCCAACAACAAATAACAACATATTGCTTGGGTGGTAAAATGTTTCATAACACTCATACAATAAGTCTTTTGTAATTTTACTAATAGACTCAATTGTTCCCGCAATATCAATTTTAATTGGATGCTTGACAAATAAACTATCAATTAATCCAAAATATAAACGCCAATCTGGATTATCTTGATACATTTGAATTTCTTGACCAATAATTCCTTTCTCTTTTTCAACCGTTTTTTCAGAAAAATACGGTTCTTGGACAAAATTTAATAATGTATTTAAATTTTGCTCTACATTTGATGTACATGAAAAGAGATAAGCTGTTCTCGTAAAGGATGTAAAAGCATTTGCAGATGCCCCTTGTTTACTAAACAATTGAAATGCGTCATGATCTTCTTTTTCAAATAATTTATGCTCAAGGAAATGAGCGATCCCATCTGGTACCCGAGTCATTTCTTCTTTTCCAAGTGGAACAAATGTGTTATCGATGGAACCATACTTTGTTGTAAATGTCGCAAACGTTTTATTAAATCCTTGTTTCGGCAACATATATACGTCTAATCCATTAGGAAGTTTTTCGTAATAGAGCGTTTCTTTTAATTGTTCATAAACTATTTTCTCCATCTATTCTCCCTCCGTTCCGTGTAAAAAGTAAATTGTATCTAATTCAATGCCATTGGCAACCTTTACAATTTCTTCTTTCGTAACACGCTCAATGCCAGTTAACCATTCCTCTACTGGGCGCGTACGTTCTGCAATCACACCATGATAAAGCATTTCCACGAAACCACGCGGTGTATCAACTGCCTCTAAAATTTGATTTTGAATAACACTTTTTGTTTGATGGATTTCTTCTTCTGAAAAGTCACCACTTTGCATGGCCTTCATTTGCTCTTTTATAATCTCCACCGCTTTTTCATAATTTTTCGCTTCAATTCCAGACATAACAAAGAGAAGACCTTTATGACTTTCAAATCGTGATGCTGCATAATACGCTAAACTATTTTTTTCACGAACATTCACAAATAATTTTGAGTGTGAGAATCCACCAAATAAACCGTTAAACAATTGCAATGCAAAATAGTCTTCATCACGGTACGTAATATACGTACGATATCCAATATTTAATTTACTTTGCTTTAATTCTTGTTTTTCAACAATTTCTTTCTCTTCATTATTTCGTTTATGAAGAAGGACATTTTTTTCTTTTGGGGCACGCGGCGAGATTGAAAAATATTTACCAACAAGCTCGACCGCATTTTCTGAAATATCACCAATAATATAAAGATCCATTTCATCTTCTGCTAACACTTTTTGATAATACCGATACAAGCTTTCATTTGTAATAGAAGCAACGCTCTCTTTTTTCCCATTTGCACTTAATCGATATGGCTCTACTTTACACATTTCTTCTATTAATCGCTCGTTAGCATAGCGCATTTTATCATCATATGTTGCTTCAATCCGTTGCAAGAGTGCTCGCTTTTCACTTTCTACAATAGAGTGTAAAAAGCTATCCCCTTCCGTTGCTGGATGTAACACAATATCAGACAACATAGAAAGCGCCTTTTCAAAAAGGGGCGGCGCGTCTTGTAAATACGTTTCATTGGCGATATCCACATAAATAGAGATGATGTGATCTTCTCCCTTTTTACTTACATCCACCGCTAAAGAAGAACCATATAATTCCTCTAAATATTGGCGAAGACGAATCACGGATGGTAACTTTTCTGTCGCACTTTGTAAGACGTATGGCAATAAAGCTCGCTCCGTCACCGTTTCTTCATTTAAAGGTGCTTTAAAGCGAAATACAAATGTATTTGTTTTATATTTGTCTGTAGGAATAATATGTACTCGCAAACCACCTAATTCATGCATTTGCTGTTCCATCAGTTTCATTTATAGCCCTCCTTTACGTATGTAGGAATATTCCTCTTCAATATACAGTTTTTAGAAATAAAAAATCAACTTTTCTCTCTTATCATCTTTATATCCTTTTCCTTCTAATCATTTCTTCATTAAAAAGCAGAAAATAAATTTCTGTATTAAGCATATTCTATGTAAAAAAGCCCGCACTAATGTGCGAGCTTTTTCTATACTTTTTAAAAGATTACCTTTTTCCTTTTTCATACGGTGTTCCAAGTGCTTTTGGAGCTTCTGAACGTCCTACAAAACCGACAAGTGCTAAAATCGTGAACACATATGGTAATATTGCTAAGAAAACACTCGGAATTTCTTTTAATACAGGGATTGTACCACCAGTTACCCCTAGCGATTGTGCAAATCCAAAGAATAAAGCAGCTCCTAGTGCCCCAATTGGGTTCCATTTTCCAAAGATCATAGCAGCTAACGCTAAGAAACCTTGTCCCGTAATCGTTGCACCTGAGAAGTTGTTTGAAATTGACAGTGCAAAGACTGCACCACCTACTCCAGCAAACATCCCTGAAATGCAAACAGCAATATAACGCATTTTATATACATTAATCCCCATTGTATCCGCAGCCATTGGATGTTCACCAACCGCACGAAGACGAAGACCAAATGGTGTTTTATAAATGATATACCAAACAACAAATGCTAAAATAATGGCAATATACGATGTTAATGGTACATTTGAGAAAAAGATTTTTCCGATAACCGGAATATCCGAAAGTCCTGGAACATCAATTTTTTCAATACGGTAGTGAATAAAATCAGTTTGTCCTTTACCAAAGATTTTCTTAATCGCAAAAACAGTTAAACCAAGAGATAAAAAGTTAATTGCTACTCCACTAACAACTTGATCCGCACGGAATGTAATCGATGCAACTGCATGAAGAAGTGCAAATAATCCGCTACCAATTGCTGCAAATATAAGTGCAATCCAAGGAGTCATAGCGCCCCAAGTATCCCCCATTAATAGCGTTGTAACAACACCAACAAATGCACCAAATAACATTAATCCTTCCAATGCGATATTTACAACACCAGAACGCTCACTAAATACGCCACCTAACGCTGTAAAGATTAGAGGTGCTGCCGTGTATAACGTACCCGTCACAAGAATGGCTAAAACATCTAGAAAGCTCATTTATTTCCCCTCCTTGCTCATGCGCGTAAGTGCCCAGCGTAAAATATAACTACAAGCAACAAAGAAAATAATACATGCAATAATTACATTAATTAACTCAGATGGTACATCCGCTTCAAAGTTCATTTGCGGCGCTGCACTTTTTAAACCTCCAAATAATAATGCAGCAAGTACAATACCAAATGGATTATTCCCTCCAAGAAGTGCTACCGCAATCCCGTCAAATCCAATTCCGGTAAACGTAGCCATTGCTGTCATACTTTGGAACGTCCCGAGCCCTTCCATTGCTCCACCAATGCCAGCAAATGCACCCGCAATTGTCATAGATAACACAACATTACGAGACACTTTCATACCAGCATATTGAGACGCTTGTTGGTTAAATCCAACTGATTTCAATTCATAACCTAAAGTTGTTCTATCTAATAAGAACCACATAAGAATCGTAACAAGAATTGCGACAACAATTCCCCAGTGAAGGCGAGAACCATCTGTTAAAGAAGCTAACCAATCTGAAGCTAATGACGCACTCGGCTGAATATCATATGTTTTGTCATTACCTTCATGTAAAAAGCGTTTAATGATGTCATATGTAACATATAGTGCAATGTAATTCATCATAATCGTTACAATAACTTCATTAACCTTAAATTTCCCTTTCAAATATCCTGGAATAAAACCCCATAGCCCACCAGCTATAGCTGCCACTAAAATAGACAATGGAATATGAAGAAAGGCAGGTAATGATACTGCATAACCAAACCAAACAGCAGCAAGCCAACCAACTAACAATTGTCCTTCTACCCCGATATTAAATAAACCGGTACGAAACGCAAATGCTACCGATAATCCCGCTAGAATAAGCGGAATCATTGTACGAATTGTCTCTCCAATTGCACTAGGGCTTCCGAACATACCAGTCCAAAGTGCACCATATCCAACAATTGGATCATATCCACTAACTAACATAACAATGGCACCAACAAGCAAACCAAATATAACGGATAATACAGGAACTAAAATATTAATCGTTCGCTCCGTTAAAAACTTTTTAGCCATTTGTACTCACCTTCTCTTCCCCTGTTCCACCAGCCATTAAAAGACCTAATTGTTTTTCATTTGTCTCTTTTGTATTAACAATCGCAACAATTTTCCCTTCATAAATAACAGCAACGCGGTCACTCACATTTAAAATTTCATCGAGTTCTAAAGAAAGAAGAAGCACCGCTTTTCCCTTATCTCTCTGTTCAATTAATTTCTTATGAATAAATTCAATCGCACCTACATCTAAACCACGTGTCGGCTGCGCTGCAATTAATAAATCAGGATCACGATCTACTTCACGTGCAATAATTGCCTTTTGCTGGTTCCCGCCAGATAATGCACGAGCTAATGTTTGCTCGCTAGGTGTACGTACATCAAACTGCTCAATCAGGTCTTTTGCTTTTTTCTTTATTTTACTAAAATTTAAAATCCCCTTATTTGAAAATGGTTTTTTATAATATGTTTGTAAAACCATATTATCTCTAACAGAAAAATCAAGAACGAGTCCATGTTTATGACGGTCTTCTGGAATATGACCGATTCCTTCTTCCGTAATCCGTCTAACAGGCCAGTTTGTGATTTCTTTCCCATTAATTGCAATAGAACCTGACTCAACTTTTCGTAAACCAGTAATTGCCTCTATTAATTCACTTTGTCCATTCCCATCAATCCCTGCAATACCGACAATTTCTCCTGCACGAACAGTTAAGTCAAGGCCTTTTACAGCAGGTAATTGGCGTGCATCATGAACAACAAGATTTGCAATAGAAAGTACATCTTCCTTAGGCTTGGCATCTAATTTTTCTGTTTTAAAATTCACTTGACGTCCGACCATTAGTTCTGCAAGTTTATGTTCATCTGTATTTGCAACGTCAACCGTTCCGATTCCCTTTCCTTTACGAATAATCGTACAACGATCACAAACTTCCATAATTTCTTTTAACTTATGTGTAATAAGAATGATAGATTTTCCTTCTTGCACAAGCTTTTTCATAATTTGAATAAGCTCATGAATTTCTTGAGGAGTTAATACTGCCGTCGGTTCATCAAATATTAAAATTTCTGCTCCGCGATACAGCGTTTTTAAAATTTCAACACGTTGCTGCATACCAACCGAAATATCTTCAATTTTCGCATACGGATCTACAGCTAAACCATATTGTTCTGATAATTGTTGAATCTCTTTTGCAGCTTCATCAATAGCAATTTTCCCTTTTCTCTTCGGTTCATTTCCAAGAATAATATTCTCTGTAACTGTAAAATTATGAACAAGCATAAAGTGTTGATGAACCATACCAATCCCGAAGTCATTTGCAATATTAGGGTTTGTAATTTTTACAGGTTTCCCTTTAATTTTAATTTCTCCTTGTTCTGGCTGATATAATCCAAAAAGAACGTTCATTAACGTTGACTTCCCTGCACCATTTTCTCCGAGTAAAGCATGTATTTCTCCCTGTTTTACTTGCAGCGTAATATTATCGTTCGCTACAATGCCTGGGAATACTTTTGTAATATTATTCATCTCAATTACGTATTCCATTTTGTTCCTCCTTTTAGCAGGGAACAGTCCCCAATTACACTCTATTAAAAGTAATTTTATATATACAAAGGTTAGTTCTAAGAACTAACCTTTTCTATTTCTCTATTATTTCTTAAGAGCAGCTTCGTATTCTTTGTACTCTTTATCAGTAGCAGGCACCTTAATTTCACCAGCAGTAATTTTCTTTTCAAACTCTTCTACTTTTGGTAAAATTTCTGGATTTACTTTTTTCACATTATCAGTTGTTTTCGCAATGCCAACACCTTCATCTTTTAAACCAAACGCTTCTACTTTTCCGCCTTCTAACTTACCATCTTTTGCTTCTTGTGCTACTTTTTCAACCGCAACATCAACGCGTTTTACCATAGAAGTTAGCGTTACGTTTTCAGGCATACCTTCTTGATTTTGGTCACGGTCAACACCGATTACCCAAACATTTTCACCTTTCTTCTTACGGTTTTTCGCTTCAGTAAACACGCCGTTACCAGTACCACCAGCAGCATGATAAATTACGTCTACTCCTTGTCCGTACATTGCTGATGCAAGTGCAGCACCTTTTTCAGGCTTATCAAATGCTTCTGCATATTCAGATACAATCTCAATATTTGGGTTAACAGCTTTAGCGCCAGCTTTAAATCCATTCTCAAACTTACTAATTAAATCACTCTTCATTCCACCAACAAACCCAACTTTATTTGTTTTTGTTGACATCGCTGCTACTGCACCTACAAGGAATGATCCTTCATGATCCTTAAATGTAATACTTGTTACGTTCGGTTGTTTTACTACAGTATCTACAATTGCAAACTGTTGTTTTGGATTTTCTTTCGCAACCTCTTCAATTGCTTTTTCTAATTTATAACCAATACCAAAAGATAAATCATATTTATCTTTTGCAAATTTCTTTAAGTTTGGAATATAATCTGCTTCTTTTTCAGACTGAAGGTAACGATAGTTCGTCTTCTCTTTTAGCCCATTATCTTTACCGAATTTTTGTAAACCTTCCCAAGAAGATTGGTTAAATGATTTATCATCAACGCCCCCAACGTCTGTAACCAGACCTACTTTAATGCTCTTTTCATCTTTTTTATCTCCACTTGCTTTATCCGAGTTACCACATGCACCTAACACTGTACTCGCTACTAACGTTAATGATAATAAAAGACCTGCTTTTTTCTTCATACTAGAAACCCCTCCTAAAATGATATATAATTCATGCGCTGCTGTCCCTTTCTTCTTGCTGTCACCTCCCTAAAAAGGAACTTTATTACATACGTTTTCTTAATACGTGGAAGCTAAATTTATCTGCTCTGAAATAATTAATAGAATATAAGATTGGTTCATCATTTTGATCATAGTGCATTTGCTTTAAAATGAGCAGTGCTGTTTCTGGCTCACATTGTAAGATTGGCGATATTTTCGGATGATAACCAATTGGTTCAATATGAGCGACCGCATATGTAATGCGTTTGTGCGTGTTATTATGTATTACAGTAAGCAGCGATTCCTCATTGTAATCCGATAAATCAGGCAATATTTCTTTTGCCAATTTGTCAATACAATATACAACAGGTTCCCCATCTGCTGTACGAACACGCTCAATCATCACTGCTTCAAAGTCTTCTTCACTATTAAACTTTTCTTTTTCCTCTTCTGTTAAACTCGTAGTAGATGATGATAAAAAGACTGTTCCCGGTGTTTTCCCCACACTGGAAATCATATCTGTAATACTAGAAAGCTGTTCAATTCCTGAAGAAAATAACGGTTTCGCATTCACAAACGTACCCACACCATGTCTACGAATCACAACATTTTCTTCCTCTAAAATACGCAATGCTTCACGCAAAGTCGCTCTACTTACGCCGAGTTCTTTCGCTAAATCAAACTCTGAAGGCAACTTTTGTTTCTCTTTGTATGCCCCGCTTTTGATTTTCTCTTTAATATGATCGATCACCTGTAAATATAAGTGTCGACTATCGGATTTAACTGACATAAGACTCCCCCGCATTTCAATTATTCGACCTCTGATGTAAGACTTCTTTTCTCTCTTTTCAACCTACACACAGTTCAAATTTTGCAATACTAAAATAAATGAAACTTGCCGAATAAATGTTAATAATTTTTCAAGATGAAATTTTCTATCTTTATTTCATAAAAAAAACTTTGTACCACAAACATTTCTCATATAGAGAAAAAGTTCGGCACAAAGATCCCTCTTACATCCTTTGTTACACACTTTTCCCCTCATAGTCTAGCAATTCATGGTTGCCAGGTAGAAACTTATGGACCTTATCTCCAAGATTATATGAGGCAGTGATTCTTTTCGAAGTAATCTTACCACTTGCTCCCATATGTGTCAACATAATTCAACACTTTTCTACAACGAATATCGAACGTTTTCAAAAACAACATTAAAAGCATTCGTATTCTAAAGAACCACTCGGGATGTAAGCCCTTTCTTTACTGGTGACTATAGTATATAACAAAAACGTCATATAAAAAAGCCTAATTGCAAACAATTAGGCTTTTTTTATTAAGAACTTTTTTCTTGTATATCTTTAATCAACACTACTCTCGGTTTACTACCCTCATAAGGTCCAACTACACCATTCATCTCCATTGCATCAATTAGACGCGCCGCGCGTGTATATCCTACTCTAAATCTGCGTTGCAACATAGAAACAGAGGCTGTTTGCATTTCTACAACAAGTTGAACCGCTTCATCATACAATTCATCTTCAACTTCTTGTTTTGTTTCTGGCACATCTTGTGGAATCATATCTTCTTGATATTGTGCTTTTTGTTGCGCAACAACATATTCTACAACTCTTTCTACTTCATCATCTGATAAAAATGCACCTTGTACACGGACTGGTTTCGATGCACCAATTGGTATGAATAACATATCCCCTCGCCCTAATAACTTCTCAGCTCCACCGCCATCAAGAATTGTCCGAGAATCAGTTTGTGAAGAAACCGCAAACGCAATACGTGATGGAATATTTGCTTTAATAACACCTGTAATAACATCAACAGATGGACGCTGCGTTGCAATAATTAAATGAATACCAGCAGCACGCGCCATCTGCGCTAAACGCATAATTGCATCTTCTACGTCTGAAGAAGCAACCATCATTAAATCAGCTAACTCGTCCACAATTACAACAATGTATGGAAGTTCTGGTTGCTTAGCTTCAGATTGGTCATTATGCTGTCTAATATACTCATTATACCCTTCAATGTTACGTGTTCCGCTATGAGCGAACAATTCATACCGACGTTCCATTTCACTCACAACTTTTTTCAATGCTTGTGAGGCTTTTTTCGGGTCTGTTACCACAGGTGTTAATAAATGCGGAACACCATTATATACATTTAACTCTACCATCTTCGGATCAATCATCATTAATTTTACTTCATGTGGTTTTGCACGCATTAAAATACTAACAATAATCCCATTAATACATACACTTTTCCCACTGCCAGTCGCTCCAGCTACTAATAGATGGGGCATCTTATTTAAACGTGCTAACACGGCTTCACCAGTAATATCACGTCCAAGACCAATTAATAATTTTTCTTCTGGATGGTTGTTCGCTTTTGAATCAAGTACTTCTCTAAGCGTCACCATAGAAACCTCTGAATTTGGAACTTCAATTCCTACTGCTGATTTCCCGGGAATTGGTGCTTCAATTCGAATATCCTTGGCCGCTAAAGCCAGTGCCAAATCATCACTCAAACTAACAATTTTACTTACTTTCACTCCCATATCCGGATACACTTCATACTTTGTAACCGCCGGACCTCTATGTACTTTTGTTACTTTCGCTTTCACACCAAAGCTTTGGAATGTGCGTTCCAATTTACGAGCATTCTCATAAATTTCCGCATTTTCATTCGTAACTTGCTTATTCTTTGGAAATTTCAATATATCAAGAGAAGGAAGCTGATAATCTTTATTTTCCACATTGGAAAATTGCATTGGAGGCGCCTTTGTTTCCCCCTCTAAAGATTCAACTATCTTTTCGCCCCGTTTCTTTTTCGATTGTTCTTGTGGTTGAGATGGAATTTCTTCTTCAACAAACGGCGAAGTAATTAAATCGTTTGGTCTTTCTTCTTCACTGCGTTTATCCTGCTCCTCACTTACCGGATAATTCTCTGTGAAGTTTGAAATAATTGGCGGTCCGATTTCTATTTCTTCTACCGGATCGGCAATCTCTTCTTGGGTATCAAGACGTTCACTCCGCGTATGCCTTGACGTTTTTTTCTTTTCCGTTTGTTCAGCTGCACGCTTAGATTTCCAATCTTTGTAGTCCCCTTGCATCACTTGAAACTGACTTCTAAGTATTCTTCCTACCGGAGCAAGTACTTCTCCAATATGTTTATTTGTAATACAGAGCACACCAAGAACAACTAAAATAATCCCAATAATATAGGCTCCTACTTCATCAAATAAAAAATAACATGTCGCAAACATAAGAGCTCCAAACATGCCGCCACCTAAATGGACAGTATCTGGACTCTTTTTCATTTCTAAAAAGAACAAATCTTTTGTACTAACAATCACAGATGTATTTTCTACCGCTCCGTCTTTTGTAAGCAGGTTGAATAATGTGATATGACTAAACATTAATATCGCTGATACAATTAAATAAACACCTATTAACCGTTTGTTTAAAAGATTAGGCCATCCACGTTTTATCACAAATGCAATTGACAAAGCAATCACACCTAATACGCCAATTATGTACCATTCACCAAAGAAAAAGCGAAAAAATAACACAAACGATTTTCCTACAACACCTAGCTGTAAAATTGTAATGATTGAAAGTGCAAAAAGAGTCAACCCGACGATTTCGTAATACAAAGTCGGCTTTATCGTACGTCTTGCTTTTGCTTTCGTCCCTCTTTGCTTTTGTTTTGCCATTTCTTCACCCCGTGTTCTAAAATTAAATAAAACTTTCATTTACAAAATGATTTATTTATAAACCATTCCTTATATTCAGGTCTCGTTATCTTCTATTTTTACACTTCTTGTAAAATGCTAAATAAACAGAAGAAAGCAGCCTACTCATGGCTGCTCAACCGTCTTGTTTTTTATATTATACCATAGCTTTTAAACAAAATCCTGCTTTTTACTAAAAGGTTATTTTCTGTCCAGGCTCATATTGTAAGTAATGGGATGGATCCGTACTTAGCACGCGCACTATGGAATAGGATTGATTATTTTCTTCAGAAACAACCATCTCTACACCATTTACATTCACTATTTTTTGACTTTCACACTGCGAATAATCCGCTGGATAAATCACTTGTTCCGGCATAATTGTATATAAAATCATTGCAACAACTTCCCATCTTGTTTTCCATCCGCTTTCCTATCTATTAATTCATTCAATTTTCGAATTGCATCTCCAATACCACCAACATCATCTATTAAACCATATTTCACTGCGTCTCCACCAATTACATTTGTTCCAATATCTCGCGTTAAATTCCCTTTTGCAAACATAAGCTCCTTAAAACGATCTTCCGTCACTTTTGAATGCTTTGTTACAAATCGTATAACCCGTTCCTGCATCTTATCTAGATACTCAAATGTTTGCGGAACACCAATGACAAGACCAGTTAAACGAATTGGATGAATCGTCATTGTTGCAGTTTCCGCAATATATGAATAATTCGTCGATACCGCAATCGGTACACCTATTGAATGCCCTCCACCTAAAACAAGGGATACAGTTGGTTTTGATAGTGAAGCTACCATTTCAGAAATCGCTAGTCCAGCCTCAACATCACCACCTACTGTATTCAACAATAAAAGTAAACCTTCAATTTTCGGATTTTGTTCAATTGCTACAATTTGCGGAATTACATGCTCATATTTCGTCGTCTTATTTTGCGGTGGAAGTTGAACATGCCCTTCTACCTGTCCAACAATTGTTAAACAATGAATACGTGATTCATTCATTTGCGGCACATTCGTTTGACCAAGCTGTTGAATTCTTTCTACTACTGATGCTTCCTTTGAATCCTCTTTCGGATCAGCTTCTTTTTCTTCATTTGTATAACGATCACGCTCTGTCATATCGCATCCCCTTTCACTCGTATACAACTATTATTTCTTAAGTTATAAATTTCATTCGATAGGGATAAAAAAGAAAAAACCACCTATAAAGGTGGCTTTCTTATACTTCCATAATAATTGGTAAAATCATTGGCTTTCTCTTTGTTTCTTCATATAGGAATTGTCCTAATAATTCACGAATATTTTGTTTTAACATAGACCATTCAATAGAATATTCTTTAATTGATTGTTCAACAATTGTACGTACAATATCTGTAGATCTTTCAATTAATGCTTCTGATTCACGAACATATACAAAACCACGTGAAATAATTTCTGGACCAGAGATTATTTTTTTCTCATCTTTCCCAAGTGTTACAACAACAACTAAAATTCCATCTTGCGATAACATCTTGCGGTCACGTAGGACAATGTTACCAACATCTCCCACACCTAATCCATCAATGAGAACATTCCCTGCTTGTACTTTACCAGCTAGTTTTGCTTCTTCTCCTTCAAAAGCAATCACATCGCCTTTTTCCACGATGAAAATATTTTCTTTCAAAACACCTACATCTTCTGCTAAATACGCATGTGCTTTTTGCATACGGAATTCACCATGTACGGGTATAAAATATTTCGGCTTCATTAAATTTAACATCAATTTCAATTCTTCTTGACTACCATGACCAGAAACATGAACTTTTCTTTCACCATAATAGACAACTTCTGCACCAGCTCTGAATAGTAAATCAATAATTTTCGATACCGATATTTCATTCCCAGGAATTGGAGAAGCCGCAATGATAACTGTGTCTCCTTTACGGATTGAAATTTGCTTATGAGCTTGCTTCGCCATTCTTGAAAGAGCTGCCATTGGTTCCCCTTGACTACCAGTTGTTAAAATCGCCACCTTCTTCTCGGGGAAGTTATCTACCTCTTGCAATGAAATAATCATGCCATCTGGAACATCTAAATAACCAAGACGTCTTGCTATATCTACTACTTTCACCATACTACGACCTACTACTGCTACTTTACGCCCTGTTTCAACCGCTGCATCGAATACTTGTTGAATACGATGTACATTTGATGCAAAAGAAGCAACAATAATACGGCCTTCTGCACCATAAAATACTTTTGAAATTTCTATTCCAACTTCTTTTTCAGAACCGGTGTAACCAGGACGTTCAGCATTTGTACTATCAGATAATAGGCACAGAACGCCTTCGTTTCCAATTTGCGCCATCTTTCCAAGATCGGCTCCATTGTTACCAATTGGTGTTTGGTCGAATTTAAAATCTCCAGTATATACGATAGCACCTTTTGATGTATGGAAGCACACACCAACAGAATCTGGAATACTATGTGTTGTACCAAAGAATGAAACCGTTGTCGTATTAAATTCCACTGTCGAATTCGCATCAATTGTTTTTAAATCTACACGACCCAGCATTCCTGCTTCACCAAGTTTTTCTTGGATAAGACCTACTGTTAACTTTGTCGCATACACTGGGATTGAAAGTTTACGCAGTACATAAACAATTCCACCAATGTGATCTTCATGACCATGTGTAATAAATAAACCTTTTACTCGCTCTTGATTTTCTACTAAATATGAAATGTCAGGGATGACGATGTCAATTCCAAACATTTCATCTCCCGGAAACATTAAGCCTGCATCTACAATAAAAATTTCGGAATCAATTTCGACACAATACATATTTTTTCCGATTTCACCCACTCCACCAAGAGCAAATACCTTTACAGAATCAATCTCTTTTCTCTTCATGTTGTTGCCTGGTTTAAAAATCTTGCAAACACTGATTTCACTAAAATTGTAGAGACACCAGGGAAACTCTACAACCACCATATATTCACCGTCCGAGACGAATGTCCTTACCGTTATGCGATATCATGTTCTTGTTCACTTTTTAAACCAGGTTTCACCTCTCTTTCATTATATAAATCAAATATCTTATGCGATATGATATGAAAATTCCGTTAAATTATAAATTTTTCCAATTTTGCTAAGCATACCCGTACTAAGCTACTTAGCCATATTATAACTGATACAAGAAATAGAACACAAGTTAAATTATGAGAAAGAGCGAGGAAGCCTACAAATCCGAAACATTGATACAGTCATTTCAACTCAAAAAAAAAAAATGACCTAGTCTTATACTAGGTCATTTTTTCACCCTATGTTAACGAGGAATTGATTGCATTACACCCTGCAATGTTAGTCTTTCTTCTTCTGTTAACGGAAGAAGTGGTAGACGTACAGAGCCTACATCTAATCCAACCATTTGTAACGCTGTTTTTACTGGTGTTGGGCTCGGTGTCATAAATAGCGCATTTGTTACTTTTACAAGTAATTGATGCAATTTCTGTGCTTTTTTGAAATCTCCTGCTTGGAACGCCGTAATCATTTCTTGCATTTCATTTCCAATAACATGAGAGGCAACAGAAATAATACCTTTAGCTCCAACTGCCATAGCTGGTAACGTTAAACCGTCATCACCGCTGTATACAGCAAAGTCGTCCGCTGTTTTTTCAATGATTTCTGTCATTGATAATACATCGCCGCCAGCATCTTTAATTGCAACAATGTTTGGTATTTCTGATAAACGAACAACTGTATCAACGGAGATTTGTACAATAGATCGCCCTGGAACATTGTATAGCATAACCGGAAGTTCAGTACTTTCAGCAATTATTTTAAAATGCTGATACATTCCCTCTTGGCTCGGTTTATTATAATACGGTGCTACTAGCATAATTGCATCAACACCAACTTCTGTTGCCTTTTTCGTTAATTCAATAGAAGCATGTGTATTATTACTACCTGTTCCAGCGATTACGGGCACCCTTTTATCGACAACAGATACGACATGGCGATATAACGCTACTTTTTCTTCTGATGATAATGTAGGAGACTCTCCAGTTGTTCCTCCTACCACGATTGCTGTTGTACCGTTATCAATTAAATAATTTACCAATTTAGTTGTCTTTGCAAAGTCGACATTTCCGTTTTTATCAAACGGTGTTACCATCGCTGTTGCAATTGTCCCAAAATCTATCATGGTCTCACTCCTTATTGTTCCAGTTGCTTTTCTTTAGAAAGCTCAAATGCACTATGTAATGCATTCACAGCTTCCACTAAATCTACTTCTTTCACAAGCACCCAAATTGTCGTATGACTATCGGCAGATTGTAAAATTGTTACACCTTTTTCTGCCAGCGCTGTGACAATTTTCGCTGTAACTCCTGGTATACCTGCCATTCCCGCTCCTACAATGGATACTTTCGCACAATGTTCCGTTACGATTGGTTCATATCCAAGATTACGTAGCACGTCAACTGCAAGGCCCGATACATGATCATTCACTGTATAAGCCACACCTGTAGGCGAAATGTTAATTAAGTCAACGCTAATTCCTTCACTCGCCATTTCTTTAAAAACATGCTGTTGTAGATCATACGATCCTTCTTTTGCATGCACTTTAATTTGTGTCACGTTTGATACATGAGCGATCCCTGTAACAGGTCGCTCTTCTACATCACGGCCCTTTGTAGCACCATCATATGCGGCAATAAGTGTTCCTTCATTATCAGAATACGTAGAACGTACACGAAGTGGTACCTTTGCATGCATAGCGATTTCAACTGCACGCGGATGAACAACTTTTGCACCTTGATAAGCCATGTTACAAATTTCATTATATGTTACGTTTTGAAGATGACGTGCATCTTTTACAATACGTGGATCAGCAGTCATTACACCTTCTACATCGGTGAAAATATCAATATATTCAGCCTGAAGCGCAACACCTAATGCTGAAGCTGAAGTATCACTACCTCCGCGTCCAAGTGTTGTCGTATCGCCTTCTTTCGTTTGCCCTTGAAATCCAGTAACAACAACAACATCTGTGTTTTGTAACTCCTCATGTATACGATCACAATTCATTTCAATAATCTTCGCATTTGTAAAATCAGCATTTGTTACAAAACCAGCTTGTGCACCATTTAAAGCTGCTGCTTTTACTCCGTTTTCATTTAACATATTTGAGAAGACGATTGCCGAGATTAATTCTCCACATGATAATAATAAATCCTGTTCGCGTTTTGAAATACTAGATTTCTCTTGATTCACAAGGTTTAATAATGTATCTGTTGCATATGGTTCACCTTTACGTCCCATAGCTGATACAACCGTAACTACTTTATAACCAGCATCTAATGATTTTTTAATATGGTGAAGTGCATGCTTACGTCCATTTTCATCACGTACAGATGTCCCACCAAATTTTTGAACAATAATTTTCATTTTTTGCACCTTCTCTTAGCCGTTTACACTAATTGTAATTTTACTAATCGCTCTGCAATTTGAACAGAGTTCCATGCAGCACCTTTTAATAAGTTATCAGATACGACCCAAAGATGGAATCCTTTTTCATTATTTAAATCTTTCCGAATTCGTCCAACGAATACTTCATTTTTACCTACTGCAGTAGATGGCATTGGGTATAATTGTTCTGCTGGATCATCTTGCAGTACAACACCTTCTGCATTTGAAAGTAAGTTTTTCATTTCTTCTACTGTAACACCTTCTTTGTCCACTTCAATGTAAACAGACTCAGAGTGTCCTGATACAACTGGTAAACGTACGCATGTCGCTGCAACTTCTAACTCAGGCATATGCATAATTTTTTTCGTTTCATTAATCATTTTCATTTCTTCAAATGTAAATCCATTATCTTGAAACTTATCAATTTGCGGGATAGCATTAAACGCGATTTGGAAATGTTTTTTGTCACCTGATACAGGTAAAACACTCGCTTTTACTTCTTCCCCATTTAAGATTGCTTGTGATTGTTCATGAAGCTCTTCGATTGCGGCAGCACCTGCACCAGACACAGCTTGATATGTGGAAACGATTACTCGTTTTAAACCAAATTGCTGACGAATTGGTTCAAGAGCGACTACCATTTGAATTGTAGAACAGTTTGGATTTGCAATAATGCCATTATGTTCTTTTAAGTCATTTTCATTTACTTCTGGTACAACAAGTGGCACATTTTCTGTCATGCGGAATGCACTTGTATTATCAACAACAATTGCACCGCGTTTTGCTGCTTCTGGCGCTAATTGTTTCGATACAGATCCACCTGCACTAAAAAGTGCAATATCCACTCCCTCAAAGCTTTCAGGCGTTGCTTCTTGAACTGTGAATTCTTCTCCTTTAAATACAAGGTTCTTGCCTGCAGATCGTTTAGATGAAAGTAACGTTAACTTCCCAATTGGAAATTCTCGTTTCTCTAAAGTATTTAACATTTGTTCACCAACTGCGCCGGTTGCTCCAACTACAGCGACATGAAAAGTTTTTTGCTTTTCCATCACTATGCCCCTTTCTAGATACCAATCCTTCTATACTTAGAATTAGAAGGGGTATAAAATACCCCTTCTAATCTTAATAACGTTAATTTTATCATATTCTGCGGTAAGAATGATGGTTTCATAAAAAATTGTCTGTTTTTTTTCGTTTTTTAATTCATATATCTGAATTTTTCTACAACAACTGGTTGTAATTGTTTCCCTTCTAGCGCTTCTATTATTGTATCTTCAAGCAACTCCATGCGAGCTACCATTGAATTCGGCTTTTTCTCCGGTGCATCTTGCCCAAATGGAACAAAATAAATATGTTTGGTAGCGATTAAACGCATGAGGTTTACACCAACAGGGTGATGACGATATAAATGTGTATTTTTATTTCTTCCATTATATAAGATGCATCCCTTCTTTGACTAGAATGTTATGTAGATGTATTCTGTCCCCATCCCCTTAAAGATGTTGTGTACTTTGTATTGTAAATAACTTAATGGATAAGTTTTATTTTGATAGAAATTTCATGGGAGCATAATAATAACTTTAGAAATGGGGAATAAATCGTGAAAACTACTGAAGAAATGTTACAAGCTATAAAAGATTTTCAAAATAACAAAATAGAAGGTGTTACTCTTATGCATAGTGATTAAGAGGCTATGGATTTTTGTATCAAACTAGTTTATGAAATTTATGTGGAACAAAAGCATACTTTCGAATCCAATGTTGATAAATAATACCAATATACCTAAAGTTTGTTATAATAATGGCGTCATTATATCTTAGGTACAGTAGATGAATCTTTAAGTTTTGGCGATTTTAATCTAGTTAAGCAAGAACTTGATATTAGTGATGAAAAGGTATTCATTAAAAACCATACAAAATCATATAAAAAGAATGGGATAATGTATAGACATAAAGGAAGCATTAAAGATAATTGTATTTTACAAGCAGAATTATAAAAAACTAATGAAATTAACATGACTTATGATGAATATGTCAAAATGGATGAATTAGTAAGGAAATGCGTGGATGATTCATTAAAGAAACAACGTGGATTAGAGACTGGTGATATTTATTTTGGAATGGGGCCACATTTAATAGATGATGAAAATCGCATTGTTACTGTGATTAATACTAAAAAACGGAGTTTATCAGTTCAAATAATTAATAAATACGTTGTAAATGTAATTGGAGTTTTGAGAGATATCGATAAAACTAGCGTTTTAAAGGTGAATTTCGAAGAACTTCGACACATATTTACTAAACTATATTTCTTTTTCAACAGAACGGTTGCAAAAGAAAAAAACCAGGCTGTCCCAAAAGGTCATTGAATAATAACTTTTTGGGGCAGCTCCTCTTGTTTTACCTTTATATGGATGAGAAAGTGTGATATTGCATGATTGGAACAATTTTACATCATTCACGTAGGATCCGATTGTTTTATCTGTTTTGCCCTCTGAAAATAGCCTCTACTCCGATGATCGAAGTAGAGGCGTAGGTCGCTTGTTTATTGAACATTTAGTGTTCAATAAACAAGCATACATTCTATAAATATAATTTACATTTGAATATATTGTTATTAATAGTTACGTATTATTACTTTGGCAGTTTCTAGGCACATTAGCTGCGAGTAGGTGGACTTTTGGGAACAATATACTTTCCCCATTTACCCCAAAAAAAAGAGAAGCCTTAACTTGGCTACTCTAGAATAGCCCCTCTACAATTTGTGGCTGAGCAGCGTGTTGAATCGCTGTTGCATCAGTAGTACCCATCAACTTCCGAAGAGCCTCTCCTTGCTGTTTGGCATTACCATCGTCATTTTCATGACTAACATAGAAGCGTGTTGCTGCACTTGACCTTGGTTTAATGTCGTTGATATTAATATTATATCCATGAAAACATAACCTTTCTAGTTCTAATGAACAGCAGGTAATATCTTACTGCATAACATACTGAACTAAAGCACTCTGAACCGTATTTCTCCAAGCAGAAAAAGCTGGATACAAATATTCATTTATAACATTCATTTTTCTACCATAATCATCAAAATTCCCATCTAGCATGAAAGCTGCATCAGCCACATCACTAAAATTCGTGATTGCCTGCTGGAGTGATTCATCATCTGAAAATAACTGTTCAAATAGTAAGTTTGTGTGTGCAATACGGTTTAATGATCGAAAAATTTCAGATAATACTAGATCACCTTCCGTCTTGCTAAAATCAGTAAAACTAGCAATTACATATTCAAAGCCCTCTTCCATTTCACTAATCATATTTAAGTACTGCTGACATAAATCAAAGTTTTCTTCTGTTAGCTGTTTCATTCGGATCCCCTGTCTAATTTTTCACTAAAATTGCCATATAAGGCATTGTTGTAAACTCTTTTGCCTTCAGTAAAGTTAATATATTTTTTAGATAAGCATGGTCATGCTCAATTGCTTTTGCCAAAGATTGGATAAGTTTGATCACTAAATCTGTCGTTAATCCTTTATGAAAGCCTGCCATGCCGATTAAATGAAGTTTTATCATTGAATAGTGAATGACTAACATCACATAATCATCGAAAAAAGTTTTGTTTCCAAATGGGAACAAGTTTTTAAATACATAATTGACTAGATAGTTTTCTAAAATGTACTCATGTTCTGTCATAAATGGGTTATAAAATTCTTCATAGGCCTTTTTATAGTGCTCTGTAACCTCTGCTACAGTTGCTTCTTTTGTAAATTGAATACCTTCTAACATCTCCATTAAACAATCGAGGTATCGTTGACTTGTGATAGATTTGTTAAGATGATAAGCTACTAATTCGTTACACAATGTCATTTGCACAGCTAACTCAGTAGGTATTTTGTCAAGTGACTCTTTCATTCCTTGATTAGACATCCAATTAGTGAAATTAGCAATGACATTTGGAATTTCATGAACATCGCCTTTATCGATTTGCTTCTGTACATTTTGATAGAACATTCCTAAAATGATAAGACGCTCCGCTAACGTATAAGATCGGTCTTGTATAACTTGAATGGAAAAAATACGTAACTCCCAAAAGTATGCTTGTGGTTTATTAGCGATTTTCGGGTCATCTGTTTTTAACTGTTTTACAATGGATCCACGAGTACTAGCCGGTTCTTCCATCTCATCAAAATCAATTCCATTTGGATTCAAAAGGGCTAAACGTGCGGCTTCAGGACATGACATAGTGGCTGATTTTTCAATTACACCGTTAATACTATTAATACAGCGGGGGTAGACTGTACAAGTATTTGACAAATACTCTGCTCCTAGCTTAAATTGAACTTTGCAAAGATTCTCTTCAGATAGGAAGGAACATCTTCTTCCATCATCCATTTTAATTTTAGCGTAAAACATAGAAGAGGAGTTTGAACGTTGTCTTGTTACCTTATTCTTGAAAAGTGGCTTTAATTCTAAATCACGAGATTTTTTGTATTTTTTATAAGTATCTTCATCAACGTCCACTCTCCATCCAATGCAACAAGAATCTTCACACTCTGATCCTATACAAGAGAATTGTTGCATATATTGAGGAACAAGCAGCTTTCTATTTTTTGTGTTTTTAAGTGCCATAGTATGTATCTCCTTAATTAATATTCAATAATTTTTATAATTATATATTAAGAAGTAAATATTATCAATATTGAATTTGAGTTAATATTTTGGATACAAAAAAGGGCGGTTCTTTTTTATTTATATGCAAAAAACGAGGTGGCTCAAACGTTTCACTTTTAGAACAGCCTCGTTTTTGCTGAGTATGGTTTTACATTAAATATAATCCCAATACTAATTTTTAATCTAATCATGTTATAAAGTTTATCTAACAGTAAATCACTCGTATTGATACCACCAGTTTTTAGTATCTAACCATGCTGTAAACTTGTCCAATTCAGAACCAATTCTTCTTTCGGTACGAATACTAAATAATGCATCATTTTTGCCAGAAATAACGAGTGAAGCGCCATAACCTAAAGTATTAAGGAACCCCGCTACTTCTTTCATATGACCGAATCCAATACCACCAGTTGCAACTAGTTTATATCCATTTTCTTTCACGATGAATCCCTCCGTTTTAGTTAATTGAGATTTAAACCACTGAACCCTTCCTTCGTCTAGCATTCTATGAGGGCAATATTTTCCGTTTCTCTCTTGGTGCGTTTTAACTTTAGAGACTGAAATATTATGAGTATCCATCAGTTGACGGATAACCTTAATCGCATTCAATTCGGCTTTTCGGTATCTTTCTCCACCGTATTTTGAATAACAAATCTCAACAGAAATACTATGACGATTACCATGCCCATATGTACCATCACCAGCGTGCCAAGCATTCCGATTGAAAGGGATTAATTGGATTGCTTCTCTATCGTCTACAGCGATGTGAAATGAAGTACCCTGACTGTTATTAGCAACATTATTTCGCTCATTTAGGGCAGAAGCATCATTATAGGTGTTATGGAATGTGATTTCCGTTGGTGTCATTTCATATGGACATAAGGCTGGATAACGACTTTCCGGCACTAACATTTGTTTGATTTCCATTACTCAACATCTCCTTTTTGATTTTCTTCATGATCAGTCCAAATACCTAATGCAATACCAAATAAATAAACAGCTTGCTGTACCTTTTCTAAATTGCCTTCAAATCCTGTGATACCAAATACCGATAAAATCAATCCAAAGCATGAAAAAAGCGCAACCCATGTTTTCCAGTTGCGCAAACGTTTTTTGATATTTTCTTTTGTGAGTTCCATAATTAATTTGTCTCCTTTTCTAAATTATCAAGTCGCTTATGTGCTTGCTTAGTGCTTTCCTCAACTCGTGTGATTCGTTCACCTAGCGTAATCATTTGCTTTTCACTTGCCTTTAAATCAATTCGAATGTCATCCACACCCTTGCGAATATATCCAAGTTCAGATTTCACCTCAGCGCTTTGTTGACCATCGGTTCTAATTGTCTTTGTTTTATTTAATGAATATCCCAAATAACTAATAGCTAATGATAATGCTGCAATAAGTACGCCAACTTCAATCGACACTACCCCATCTCCTTTCAAAATAAAAAGAGACGCTTATTGCGTCTCCTCTTGCTCCATATAAAAGCACCTTTACTTTTTCAAGTTCTTTAGTATATTTCTCTTCTCAGCTTCAAGCCAATAAATACGTAATGCAGACTTTCGCTCTTCAATTCTATCTTTTCCATCTACTTCAAGGGCAAAGCCTCCAACCTTATCCCCCAGTGTATTTTCCATCTCTTTAATTGATGCTTCTAATTCTCTTATTTTTTTCAATACATCAGAATCTGTTACATATTCAACTTGTTTAGGTGAATCATTTAAATAACTCATATAATTATTCCTCCTTTATACTATTTGTCTTTTACAACGTAATTTTATTATATATAAACCCTGAAGAAAATAGATAAAGTACACTACCATGTTCTAGTATTTTGTTTTGTTTTTTAGCAAAATAAAAAAGCCTACTATTCAGCAGCGCCCTCATCTAATTTTTTATATACTTCTTCACGCAAGTTCGATAATTTTGGTACTTGTTCACGTTTGTATCGTCCATCCTTCACAGCTCCGGCCCAAATTGACACAGTAGCAGATCTTTGATTAAACATTTGTCATTCCTCCGATCATTGTAGTAAGTTCCATAATTGCCTCTTCATTTCTAATATTACGTTGTTCTTGTTCTGCTGCTAAGTTAGTCATTTCTAATAGCGATTCTTCTAATGATTTGTTACTTTGCACCAATTGTTCGATCGTTTGCTCTAGTGAAACTGCCTCTGGACGATTTTCTTGAAGGTTAATTTTAATAGCGTTGTATTCTTCTTTTGTAATTTGAATTAGATCACGACTAGTTTTCTTATCTTCTGGATACGCAAGAATACAATAGTTCTCTTTAAGGATGACCTTGTGATGTGGTAATACTTGGCTTCCAGCTACGATTTTATCAATATCCAATCCCCTATAATTGGGATTTCCGTTCTCATCTAATAAATTGTTTATTCTATAGTAAAAGCAATCCATAATATACCTTCTTTCTTTACTATTTTATGGTGTGAAATACAATGTTTTATAGAAGTCTGCCCTTTTTCTTATTTCAGTAATGGCAGTGCTACTGACAGGAGTAAAATCATAATTTAACAACATGTCATAATCACCAGCTCCACAACTTAACGTTTTCGATATATCATTAATCACTCTGATATACTGAATATTAGAAAATACTTTATTTAAAACACCATTTTTCGTATATCTCACCATTCTTGGCCACCCGTTACCCGTCCAAGATGCTGACGCATAATGGTAAATGTATCCGTCGTCGAGTAGTAAATAACAATTTCTGTCTGTTGATTCATCAAGTCCGTAACCAGTTACCTTTTTCTTTAAGGATACTAATGTGCCATTTTTATCATACTCATAATAATCATAATAAGTTTTAGAGTACGGAGGTTCTTTAATCAGTTCTTCATAAGATAAAAACCTTACAGCTCCGTTATCATTCATTTGATAGGGTATATTGGAATCAAAAGCCTTTAACAATACACCTTTATTGTTATATTTAATCACCTTATTTCCAGATTCTACGTAATGGTGTTTAGAATATAGAGCTTTTATTCTCCCGCCATCACCTTTAACCATTACATCGGTGATTTCGTCAATTTTATTAACTAGCGTTTGTAATGGATCATTTCCCGATGCACTTACATCTTTTGCTACTAATTTTTGAGCAAACGAATTTTTGATGTTCTGTGTTTTGCTTTTAAGTTGGGCTGATTTATCTGAAGCTGATAATGGACTGCCAATAACACTCGCCCAGTTCGCCTTCAAGTCATTGGCACTTATAAAAAGCTCATTTATCGCTTTAACAAGTGAATCTTTCTCCGTTGTTAGCAAAGTATTTTTATCCCCCATATTTTTTGCTAACACATATATTTTCTGTAAAATATTTGTTTCTGCATTTTCACTAAGCAGGTCTTGCAGATTAGTAAACCAGTTGAGAAATTCCTGCTGCTGTTCATTTTTCCATGCTGTTAGTTCTGCATCACCTTTTTGCTTTGTTCGCTCAAACCAATCTTGATACTGGTTGAAAATAGCTGTTGTATCGACCTGATCAACAACACCATGTACAATCCCACACAAATCTTTATTCAAGCGTAAATCAGTTATGTTTGCTTGGGTGATGGAGAGAGCGCCCTTTCCAATATAAATATCCGCTAATGCTATCTCATATGCATCTCCGTCACGTTTTAAGACAGGAGCAATGGGAGAACTAGCAAACTGTCCCTTTTTTACAACGGGAACAATTTCTCTATTTAAGTAATTTAATTGGAGAACTACACGGTCAATTCTATTCAAAACACCATCTGCAACATCAATTGCCATTTGATAATCATCAGTGTTTGTTACATAATAACCATGTATCCACGCTTGCCCAGCTTTAAGTGTTACAGTCATATCGCTATTAGATACAACCTTAAATCCGTTTGCAGGATTCGGGAAAACACCATTTCCAATGAACATTGAAAAATAAGATGCAAAATCACGAGCATCATATCTTCTATCGCCATTTACACTATTAAACATTCCACTTTTAATCATTTTGTCACCATCTTTCTTACTTTCTCCGGTAAGGTAGGAACAGATTTACCTACTTTCACAAAAATTTCTTTATGAGTTTGATAAACTTCATCAACTTCCACAACTCTGCTATTCATAATAATTCCTAATTTATCATCACGAATTGTGATTAGATCACCTAAAAAGAAATCTTCATTGTACTTTGTATTTTCTCTAGTTACATCGATCTCGCAATCAAAAGAAATGAATTCCTCATGTTCTAAAAGCTTTTGGAGTCCACGTTGCCTTAATAACAACATATACTCACTTTCTGGTATCGGAATATCTTCTTCACTTCCTCTTTTTGTATCCTGTATATCTCGCGCATCAACAAAAAACTCTCGTCTATCTAGACCATCACCTTGTTCAATAGCGGTTATTTTCCTTGCATTACCTTCGCCAGCACCAGCAATCAAGACTGTATTTTTAAAATCATTGTCTGCCTCTTCAAAATTCCGTCTTACAACATTAGAAAAACTTTTTGATAAAATACATCGAGGATTTTCACTTTGATTTACTGTTCGATCATGCCCTTCATACACTTCATAAAATAGCGATTTCCCATTAAAATTAGTTCTTATTCCGATTTCATACGTATTGCACAATGATTCTACTTGTTCTAATAATTCTTGATATAAAGATTGCATTTTGATAGGTGCTCCCAAATTTTTAGCATCAGCTAACTTAATTTGTGGTATCTTTCGCTCAATTTTACTAGGATTAATACATTCACTGGTAATCATGCTTCTAATTATGTTTTCAGGCGTATCTTCATAATTATATTTGCCCCACAAAATTCTACGGTCTAACCATCGAACAGAAGAAAAGCATTTAATAATTAATTGTTCTTTGCCATCTTCAGTTTCATCAAATCCGCGATAATAGATGAACATTGCTTCGCTATCATCTTTACGAAATAAAATGTGGCCTTTTTTTAATAAATTAATATTATCTATAGTCACATCAACATGTAATTCTGCTTCTCCGTGAGAGCTATAACGCTTGCGCCATAGTAAATAAGAAAACTTACCAACTATACCTAATCTATTAAAGTTTTCGTCACAAACATAAAGCATTTTTACACCCCCACATATTGTGGCGTGAAGTAAATACTAACTTCAAGGTTGTCCACATTTGTTTCAGCATCATATCTTAAAAGATTGTCTCCCGCATCAAGTGATAAATGTGGACTTGATTCTAATGAAAAATAATTGAATATGTTAGAAATCACTCCATTTCTAGTTAAACGAACATATTCATCTCCCCGTTCTGTATTAACCGTGATAACATCACCAGCAATCATTTCTTTTTCTATTAAAATTATTTCTCTTGTTTCCACATTAATGATGCTAGGATTTTTAACAGTCCCTAATGCTCTGAGTTCTAGTCGCAATGGCGCTGGGTTATCACTTGTATTATTAACATTCACAATAAGAGAAGGTTCTCTATAACCTAATTCAATCCCCACTCCCTGTGGTATTTCTAAAGGGAACTCGAACGAACCAATCCATAAAGCAATATCCGTTTTTATTTCTTTTTCATACCACCACGGCTTATGACAAAGAAGCGAAATCATAAAGTTTGGAAACACTTCTTTATTAATCACAGGAGATTTCTCAACTTTACATTTAATAAATCGCTCGATTTCACCATTTGTGTATTTTAATGTAAATGTATGTTTCGGATTAAAAAAGCGAATCATTTTCGAACGATTTATTTCTTTATCCAATCTAATACGTCCTTCAATAACAATATTCCGTGGTTGTATATTTGAACCTATAACAGAAGCGCCATCTTCGTTATAATTTTTAGTTGTATAAAAATCGTTTTCCATTGAATCTAACCCTTCGGCTTTATCCAAGAAAAAAGGGCTTAACACTGAAATTTCAAGTGTTTGCCCTTTATTATTATCGAATATTAATTTTTCCCTACTACTAAATGATTCCATTCAATCACCTCACACTTGTAAAGCTAATTCTCGAAGTGCATTTCTATTTAAACGTGATGTTTCATATGGATCGAGCGCTTTTGGAGAATTAAAAGTCATATTATAATTGTTTTCGATAGTCGTTGTTTGACTAGCAGGTGATATATCAACAGAGCTGACTCCAACGTTTTGAGAAGACACATCTAGCATAGCTTTTCTAACAATAGCTTCTAAATCTTCCAGCGCACCAACAAATTCAGGACGTTTTTCTCCTACACCGATAACTTGTGGACCGTAAAAAACCCCGCCTTTGTCATACCAATCAACATTTAATTTTGGAACTGATGGTGGATTCAAACTAAATTCACCTGAAAATGAAAAACGTGGAAGTTTAGGCATTTTTATCTCTGGAAAACTCCATGATAGATTCTTAAAGAAGCCGGTTATATCTTTAAGTATTCTATCTATGGTACTTTTCACTTCATTCATTTTATTTTCGGCATCTCTTTTCATTTCATCGATTTTTTTACCTGGCCATTTCTTGATTTCTTCCCATTTATTTTCAGTATCTTTTTTCATTTGTTCCCATTTATTCGACGCTATTGTACCAATAATATCCATAGCTTTGCCGAAATCCTTTTTAAAAATTTCCCACTTGGAAAGTACTTCTCCTGTTTCCCAGTTAACTTTATCTACGTGTTCATTTGCTTGTTTTTGTGCCTCACTTACAACTTTTTGGTGCATATCTTCCGCTTTTTTAACAGTTTCATTTTTTTGCCTTTCAGCTTCTTCTATTAACTTCTTCGCCTGATCAGCAGTAATAGTACCAGCTTCATCACGTTGTTTGATAATCTCGGCAATTGTTTTGTTGTATTGGTCATTCGCTTCTTTTACCACGTCATCTTTTTGTTTCACAGAATTTTTAACTACTTCTGCTGCTTGTTTAGCTGTAATTTCAGTAGCTTCAGTTTTTAAACGCTCCAAAATCACTTTTTGTTCACGCTCATTTGTGGACATATGTTCAACAGCCTTTTGAGTCATTTGTTCTTGAATACTATTAATTTCTTGTCGCTCAGCATCTGTAATAGCGCGTTTTTCCTCTTTGGCCGCGTTTAATATTTCTGCAATACGAGCTTTACCATTCGTGATTACGTCCTGTTGTTGCTGTTGATTTGTTTGCATTTTAGCAATAATTTCAGCTTCTTCTTCATCAGTTATGGCCGCACTAGAATCAAAGAATGTTTGTATCGTTGCTAATTGTGCAGCATGGTCTTCTTGCATTGCTGTTAAAACTTGGTCTCCCATTTGCGAAAATGTATTCACAATTCCATTTGCCATTTCTCCAGTTACAGTTTGACCACTCCAAGCTAATTGATTTAAAGCGACTGTAGCTTGATCATTTAATTTTAAGAAGCCGCCTACAGCCTTTTCAGTTGATTCGGAAACCTTACTGCCAAAGAGACCGACCTCAATCGATGATTGTTTAAAATGGTTATATAGGGCAATTCCACCTGCTGTCAATCCTGCAATTGCGGCGATTGCTAAACCAACTGGACCCGTAAGAACGGCTAATGCACCACCAAATACAGCAGCCGCACCGCCAGCTCCTGCTATAGCACCTGACAAGGCTACAAAACCGGGAGCTAATGCGGCTATAGCACCAATTACAATACCCATTGCTATACTTATAGCTGCAATAGTAGATGCAAGTTTAGGATTTTCAGCCGCCCATGTTGCAATAGCACTAATAACATCAGCTATAACTAATAACAATGGTTCGAATGCAGTTTTTAATTCAACCATAGCTTGTTGCATTTTTACAGCTGGAGATTGGTCTAATTTTTTTACTGATTCGTTGAGTTGATCTTGATTATTTTTAAAATCTACCACTTTGTCTTGAGCATTTAACAATGTATCGATAATGTTTTGACCTTGATCTTCATACATTGTGCCAAAAAGCTTTACCCCTATCTCGTTTCGTTTCGTTTCATCTTCAATTTCATTTAACGCTTTAGCGATATCTGTCATAGCGGCAGAACCTTCTTTTCCACCTTTAGCAACAGATTGCCCCCATTTTTCTAACTGTTCAGCAGAAATTTTAGTACCTTCAAGGGCTTCCTTCATAGCCTTATCGACACCTTGACCGAACTCAGCGGCTTTAATTCTTCCTTCTTTTAGACCATCTAATAGGTTGTCTATATTCCATGTACCGGTTTCGACGCCAGCTGCCATAATGGCTTGGACTTCTTCAGCGCTGTATCCAGCTCGCGTTAACTGTCCTCCATATTCAGCAATAATATCCAATTGTTCAGGAGGAAATCCGATTTTTAAAAGAGCGTTTACTAATCCTAAAGCATTGTCATTAGTTATACCTAATTCGTTTGCAATTTCATTTGTTTCTTGAATTAATTCAGTAAAATCTATATCTCCATAAGCTGCGGTAATAGCTGCTGCACCTTTAACAACTGCCGCATTAGCCTCATCGCTAACATTTTTGTTTAATGTCCATTGTCTTCTAACCCCTTCAAGGGCTGCTTCTGCATCAACACCATACGTTTCAACGCCTCGGATAGCTGCTTTTACAGATTGCTTTGATGCCTCTGGTACTTCCATCGAAATTTCGATCTTAGTATTCAAATTCGAAACATCTAAAGCTTGTTCAATTGCAGTTGCAATTCCACCACCTGCTACTAATGCGCCAGCTACATTTTCTAACTCTATACCAAATCCATCTACAGCTTTTTCAGCATTACGAGCTTCACGAGTAATGTCATCTAATTCTCTACTTATTTGATCTAAGTCCGCTCCATCGTGAACGCTTCTCAAAGTTGCTCTGAATCGTTCTAAATCAGCATCGCTTCCTAAAGCTCTGCGACCAATGAGATCTATTGCTTTTCCGAGTTGCTCTGAAGATGCAGTTCCGTTTTTAATGGCTGCTGTTAGTTCAGAACCTAATATATTTGAAAACTCGTCCACACTTCTGCCAGAAGCATCAAATAACACGTTTAACTCACGGGTTGATTTCTCTACCCTGTCTTGTTCTTCCGTCGTTTCCTTCAATTCATTTTGCAATTTCTTCATTGCTTCTTCTAACTGTGCTGATGTGGCTGTACCTTGTCGAATAGCCGCGGTTAATCGACTTCCTAATGCACTTTCGAATTGATCTACACTTGTACCAGTTGCATTAAAAATAGCGTTTAATTCCTGTGTAGCACGCGCGGCTCGTTCTTGTTCATCTCTCATACCTTTTAATTGATTTTGTAAACCGCCTAATGAGCCTTCTGTGTACTCAATCTCACGCCTAAATGCTCGGTATTGCTCTTCTCCAATATCTCCACGTTCAAACTGTGCCTGAACTTGCTGTTCTGCCGCTTTTAATTGGTTCAGCTTTTCAGTTGTAGCTTCAACACGTTGTGTTAATAGTTGCTGCTTTTGTGCCAATGCTTCAACGTTACCAGGATTAAACTTTAAAAGACGTTCAACATCTTTTAACTCCTTTGTTAAGTCATTACTACGCTTATTTACATCTTGTAAAGCGTTCTGTAAGCCAACTGTGTCGCCACCAATTTCAATTGTAATACCTTTAATTCTTCCTCCCGCCATAATTTCACCCCTCTTTCTTAAAAAGCATTAAAGTCTTTTTGAGTCGCTTTTCTCACTGTTTCTTTTTTTGGATTGTTTAATTCTAGAAATGTTTCAATGTAATCCAAACAATTCCCGATTGTCATCATTTCTAAATCTGCATTTGTTAGTTTTACTTTATAACAAAGAGCGAAAAACGTATCAGATGACAACCCTTTTTCACCTTCTGTTTCTCGCTCTTGTTCATTTTTTGTTATTTTTTTTTTGAAGTTTTCAATGACTTCATTATCAAGTCTTGAATATCAATGACGATTTCATAAATAGGAAATTCACCAAACGTATCTAGCCATTTCATTGGATCAGGAATTTCATTATCTGCTGTTTTAGCATAAACCCAGACTAAATTATAAATGACATCAAAATCTAGTTTACTAAAATCTGTTTCACTAGAAATCTCGCCATTAAGTATAGGCATAAAAGCTTGTAAACTAAACATATCAGCAAACATATCTCTTCCAAATTGTGCTTTATAGCGAAATCCCGCTGCTGCTGTGGTTTTTAATCGAACATCCTTACCATCTATTACAATTGTTTTTTCCATCTATTTACGCTCCTTGTGGCGTTGTTGTTTTTACATAAACTTTTTTGTACCAATTATCGTAAATTGCTGGTGTTGTTTTAGAAGTTGTCTTTGTTTTAACCATACGCTTTCCTTTAATATCAATTGGACTAGATACAAATTTAAGTTCATTTGTATTTGGTTCAGCAGAACTTGTTTTTGTTTTAGATGCAATTGTAGGTCGACTTGCTGTACAACTGAACATAACGTGTCGAGTCGCATTAATATCACCATCAAACTCAAACAGTAATGCAAATTGCTTCCCTTTCGCATCAGCTAACTCATTTAATACACCATCTGTTTCATCTAGCTTCTCGCCTAATGCATCAATGGAAAATTGTTCTGGCACAGTAGCAATCGCTATTGTGCCATCGTAACCCTGGTTATTACTTGCAGAATAAAACAACATATCATCCGCATAAAACTCAATTAAATCCCCACGTGGTTCAAATGTTAACTCAACCCCACCTGGCATTGGAATCGGTGTTCCATATGTTACTACACCATCTGTTACTTCGTATGGAGCATAATGAACGTTTTTTAAACCGAAACTTACTTTATTTTCAGCCATCTACATCAACCTCGTTTCATATATTTTTTGGAATAGTTTCTCAGTATCAATAAAAGTCTCAAACGATTCATAAGGTATCTCATGATTGTCTAAGACTTGTTCAAGCTTGGCTTCTGCAACCAAATCTTTTTTAGTTGTATAAAGCTCAATGTTGACATCATTTATTTTTTGATAAACCTTGTTATCAGCCGTCATGTTAGGCGAGCCCTGCACAAGGAAACAAATATAAGGCGGCTTAGGTACTGGGTTATCTGGTGTTGCTGTGAAATGCGAATAAGCCACAGGATAACCTGTAGCATCAAGAAATTTCTTTAATTCACCTAATGTCATTGTCTAATCGCCCTTTCGACACGCTCTAAATAATCATTTATCGCATGTTCTTCAGCCGGAGCAATGTGGACTTGAGCTGGAACCCGTCCGCCATTTGCTTTCGCATGTCCTTTTTCTAACAAGTGTGTAAGTTGTGGCTTTAACACATTATGGACAATGATTGACTTTCCATCCTTCTTTGCGCGCCATCCCTTGCGATAATTACCTGTCTTTTTAGGACTTTTTTGCTTTAACTCGTCCACAAGATTCTTTGCAACTTCTTCTTTAGCAACTTCTAGTTCTTCTTCTACTAAGTTAGAATACCGTTGCATTTCTCTCGCAATCTCGTTTGCAAGATTGTTAATACTAGCCACCAGCTTTCACCTCACAATACAGTTCAATCTTTTCATCATTTCTCTCGTACGTGCGGTAAATGCTATATTCTTTCTCTCGATACTTTACTTTTTGTTCTTCTTGATAATCCAGTGTGTAAACTATTAATGCACATTTAGGCTTAATTCCACTTTGTCCCGCTTGAAAAAATTCAGTTTGTGGAACAGATTTCTTCTTACAGAAGACTTGTTTACTAAAGGTTTCAATTTCTTCTTTTTGTCCTAAATCATCCTCAACAGTTGTAATCTCAGGGAAGAATAGAATATCATTCATTGGTAATCACCTGCTAATGTTAGGTGATTTTTAAGCATGTTATAAGATGATTGAAAACGGTCTACTTCTTTAACATCAGCGATAAAATTAGCTTTAACATACGTAATAACCGCTCTTTTAATTAATGGATCTTCATCATCATTCACTTTAGTTTTTGAAACCCCCGACAACATTAAGTCGTGCCGGGCCGCTTCGATTAAATCTTCAATTTCATCATCAAGTGAATCATGAGAAATACGCAATGATTTTTTTACATCTGTAAGCATCATTCCTCACCTCTTAATGATTTTTCAAATGCAATAGCATCTTCTTTCCCTTGTACCTTTTCACCGTTAGATAATTCATACCAACCGCCACCAGTGTGTTTAGGGACATCAGAATAAGTTTCATTACTTTTTAAAAACCCTTTTTCAACTAAAAAGGCAATACGCTTTGAATCATTCGATTCATACATATCTTCCTTTGAGTATCCAACTTTAGTTTCCTTATCAATGAAAGCTTTCAAAACTGGAAGTTTCATCGAATCACTCCTCCGTTAAGCTGCTGGAGCTTTTTTTAACACAACTAAAGAATTTTTATCTACAACTTTACCATCCACAATCATAATAGCTTTTGTAACAAGATCATCAGTTTCGTTGTCTTCATATTTCTTAACACCCATTTGATAGTTAGTATTAAGAATATAGTCTTTGTAATTAAACAAGAAAGCAAATGGAGTCCCTTCAGTAGCTGTTGCAAAGCTGTCAACATAATTACATAGAACAACTGGACGTCCTAATAAAATACGTTCTGGTTTACCGGAAATTCCATAATTAGTACGTGCAATTGGTTGTCCTGAAGAATCTACCATAGCTGAAAATTCCATAAATGTCTTTTTAGTCATTGTCCAAACAGCACTGGCTTCATACTCAAGGGGTAAAGCAGATTCTGCATCTGTTAAAGTTTTGTAATTGATTTTCGCAACATCTAACGCTTGTCCCTCAATTGATGTTTCTGCTAGAATCCCTTTTGGTTTTCCAGATCCATCACCGCTAACAATAGCTTGTTCAATAGCTTTTGTCATAGCTTCCACAACGTTATTAATTAATGTCGTTTCGAAAACTGCTAGAGACATCGTATCCGTTTCAAGTGAAATTGCTACAGCACAACGTAATTTATGGTAGTTAAAAGTAATGCTTCCAGTAGTCTTCTTCTGCTTGTCACTTCCAGAACTTTCAGCAACCCATGTAGCAACTGGTTTAACCGATGAAGTTGGTACTGTCACGCCCCCCTTAATAGCTGTACGAGTAACTAAAGGTAGAATCATTCCTACGGCTTCAATTTTTTCAACAATCTTATCTAATACTGTTTGTGGGATAACAGAACCAACATCACCTGTTTTTGTAACTGCATTCGCACGAAGTTCAGCCGGAATTTCCTCACCACGCAATACATAATTCATGAAAGCATTACGATATTCAGGAGAATCTGTACCAAGTTCACGTTGCTCGTTTTGTTTATTCGTATTAAAAGTTTCAATCTTATGAGCACCTGTTGCATTACCATCATTAATAGATCGTGCTTCATTTAGAAGTTGTTCACGTTTTTCAATTGCTGCTAACTGTTCGTTAATATCTCGTAATTCTTTTTCGATATCATTTAAATTATCAATAGAGCGAGTTTCATCACCTAGTAATTCGCTGATTTCAGATTTACGTTTTAATAATTGTTCTTTATTCATGTTAATGACCACCTTTTATAATAATGTTTGTAAATATAATCTTTTACGCTTTTCCGAGCGTTTTTTTTCTTCTGTAAAATGCTTATACGGATCATATCCCCTAGCACTTACTTCTGAATCCGGATATGCCGGAAAAGCAACTGCACTAACTTCTAATAATTTCGCTTTTGTAACAGTTCGTAACATAAGATCATCGTCAGGCTCTTCAATTTCTTCGCTTATCATGCTAAATCCAAACGAGACGCCATCCACATCACCGCGTTTAATTGATTTGTAAGTGTCATTACCTAAAGTTGTATCTGGTAAATCTAATTCAAAACGTAAGCCCACAGCATCCTCACTTAAACGCAAAGTATTATTTTTCGTTCTACCTAATACTTTCGATGTATCGTGGGACCATAAAAAACGTTGGTCATCATTTTGCAATGTTTCTGTAAATGCTCCATTTTTGAATTGCTCACGAAACTTACGGTAATATCCCATGACTAAAGATTTCTTTTCCCACTTTACTGCATAGCCTATAAGTGTCCGATTTCCATTGTCATCTTCTCTGATTTCAATCTTCTGCGTTACTATTTCCCTTGTCTCCGTCTTGTCCATTGTCCCCACCTCCTTTATCAGTTACCTTTCCGGCTTTAACTAGTGCTGTATCTAGTCTTCGAATTGGTTTATCTCCACCTTCAATCGGACCCAATGAAAGAATGGAACGCCATTCATTCGGTGTCATTGCTCCTCTATCAACCATTTGAACTAAATTCATCTTTGTTGACATAGAAGCATATTGAAGGCTCGCTGCTTCGAAAATGATTTTGTTACCAAACCCACGTTCACGACGTGAAAAAAGCCTCCTGGTAAATTCTCCAGCAAGCTGCATTGCTAATGGTTCAATTTCAGATTCATAATAGGCATTCCATTCATCTTCCGTATACTTACTTTGTATAATTTTTTCGTTTGTATTGAAGAAGTTGTAAATTCTTTGAGTTGTTTCTTGCATTTGCTTAGAATCCGGAACAAATGCTTCTGGTTTAACTTGTTCTAAATCATAACGTGGATCAGAAGAAGCTGCGCCACCGTTAACATTATCAATGCTTAAGTAATTGTTAATAAAATTTTGAACCTGCATATCAATGTCCTCTTGCTTTAGAACAGATTTGAATTTTAATATCCATTTCACCACTGCACTATTTTTAATTGCTTTCACAATTCCTTGATCAGTAGTTGTGACAATGTCCATTAATGAAGATAATGCTTTACCTGGATGTTCACCGAAAAAATCATCTTCATTGAAATCTTTTCTTAGATGAATAACATCAACATACGGAACAGTCATTCTCTTTCCATTTTTAAAATAAAAAGTTAGAAAGATATCGCCTTGTATTCCTTCTACAACTTCTACCGTTACACAGGGTATAGGGTAAATTTTAGTTACAAAGCCGAGTTCATCACGTTTAATATAAGCAAATGCGTTGTGATTCAATTCTAATTGCACGGTCATTTTTTCTTGAAACATTTGACCTGTCATTAATGGATTAGGTTCTTCTAAAATAAATCTGATATACGACTCAGGATTCACTTTAAATTCATTTGCATTATCCCTTATATGTTTAGCAACTAGTTTGCCAACAGCCTTTGCTTTAGGACGTATACAAGCTCTGATAATATCACTCTGATAGATATCCCCATTCCATGAAAAAAAGCCCCCTCCATTGTCGTTTATCATTTCAAAACGAGTTGTAGTAGGTGGTTGCTTCTTACCAAATATCTTGTTAAATAACCCCAATTTCTCACCTCCCTTAAATCATGTTCAGATAATCATTACGTTTTTCCTGAAGTACCACATAAGCATTTAAAAGAGCTGCGGTCCCATCGATCCTTCTACGCTGATTATTTGTTTTGTTCGGCTGTATATTAAGGTTTTTATCAACGTCAATAGCTGTGTTTGATAAACACCATTTATCAATAGGATTATTATTATAATTTACTAAATTTGATTCTAAATCTGCACCTAATAACTTCATAGGGCTAGAAAGTGTTTGTTTACCTTGGGCAATTGGAATCATCGCTTCTTTACCGAAATATCCCTCCATTTCTTCGACCCAATATTTTGCGGACCACCTATCATATCCAATCCAAGGGATATAGATACCATATTCATCCCGTATTTCTAAGAACCATTGAGTAACAAATTTATAATGAACAGAATTTCCTGGCGTAGTTCTTAACAACCCTTGTTCAGCCCATAAGTTATATGGGATTTTATCCTCTTTGCTTCTTTGTTCAAGTAAATCCTCCGGAAGCCAATACATTTGTAAGACATAAATATGTGGATCGTTTGGAAGCACGAAAATAACCTTCGCTGCGGTTAAATCGGTTGTTGAAGATAAATCACAACCACCAATCCCATAAGAAGGCTTTAAATTTGCTATATCAAAGATAGCTTTATTATTTAATTGTTCAAATGTTAACCAAGCTTCTGTACTTGTTTCACGAATATTAAAATCTTTTGTTAATAAGTTTTTAACTAATAACGAATTCGCTTTTGCTTTATTCACTTTTGTTTCAAGTTGATCCGTCTTTTTGATTGTACCTAAACCAGGATTAGCTTTTGCCCATTTGGTATTGTCGGTCCATTCATCTCTTTTATCCAATTCATATATAATTGGCAAGAAACGATCATCTTTATAGCCATCCGGATCATCCAAACCATTTAAAAGCATCTCAGCTTCTTCATATTTCATATCATAAACAGATTCACGAATAGTTCCAGCTGTTGTAATCATAAAAATCATCGGTTGTTCCCTTGCGGAAGTACCATCCACTATAACGTCATATAGGTTCTTATCTTTCCAAGCATGAATTTCATCCATCATTGCCCCATGAACATTAAGACCGTCAAGTGTTTCTGAATCACTTCCCAACGGTTTAAACGTACTGTCATTAAAATCTGCGTTCAATTCACGAACAAGCGGTTTAATTCGCTTTAATAATACAGGTGATTTCTTAACCATCCTTTTTGCATCTAACCAAACTAATTTGGCTTGATCTAATTTAGTAGCAACAGCATATATTTCTGCACCAGGTTCTCCATCAGCTACTTGTAAGTACAATCCGATTCCAGAAGCAATGGTTGATTTCCCGTTTTTACGGGCCACAATTAAAAGTACTTCTCTATACTTTCTTGTACCGTCAATCTTATGAACGAATCCAAATGAAGCTGCTAAAAATGCTTTTTGCCATAACTCTAATTCAATCGGCTTACCGCCCCATTTACCTTTTGAGTGTTTGCAAAAATTCTCAATGAATTCTATTACATGATTCGCTTTCTTAGAATCATATTCAAATACAGAAGAAGTATCATACACATCGTTAACAAGCTTCTTATATATTCGCCTAACCTTATTTGATACGATTTCTTCTCCAGATTCGATTTTATTATAATACTCAATAATTGAATTATAAGTTAACGGATACTGCTTTCTTACTCGTTTACTCATTTATCAGCCACGAAATCATCGAATCCATCATCCTCTTCTTTAGGTGTTTCTTTCGGGAGTAAATCTGTTAATTGCTTCATGACCTGAACATGATTTTTTATCATAGTGTTATATACTTCTACAGCTGATGACTTCTTAATACCGAATTGGTTCGCTCCATTTTGATATTGTTCCGTGACACCATTCTTATTTATTTCTTCTTGTAAATCTTCTAAAGTGACAGCCATAAAAGCAGCATTTTTTATGAGTGAAGAAACAGCCCTTTTTTTCTTCAGTTCTAAATTCTTCAATAAACTGTTTAATCGTGTCATCTCTTTCTTAATTCGTTTTTCTTTTTCTATATCTAGATTATCGCTCATAAAATTTCACTCCTTTCATGACCACACCCCCTATAGAAATAACCTGTGTGTTACGTGAAGCTCCCCCCTCGGTCCCTATTAGACCTTAAAATTTATTTTTTATAGGGGGGAGTTTGGGATAAAGCTAACAAGGCGATTGATTTAGCCTGCATCAAAGAACAATAAGAATCTGTTCTATCTAAAGATTGTTCTCTTGATACATCAACAGTCTTATCGATATCTTTGATATGTTCTGTAATTGTTTTCTCAATCACTTCTTTCATCCCTCCTAATCAAATCACCATTCTCATCAAACATTACACCTTCAACAACAGGACTATTCTTCTCATGGTGCTCACGGTTGTGGCAATCCTGGCACAATAGTTCTAAGTTACTAAAGCTTAGTGCTATCTCTGGATCATTAATGTTCTCAGGTGTTATGTAATCTTTATGGTGAATTATCTTCCCAGTACCTTGGCACCTCTCACATAATCCGTGTCTTAGTTTGAAATATGATGCCCTACACTTCTTCCATGCTGTTGACTTGTAGAACTTCTTTGCATATTCCTTTGCCATCATCCACCTCACTTAAACAAATTAAAAACCGCTATCCAATAGGATAACGGCTTTCACAATAGACAAGTCATGTTTGTGTGCTTCACATCTCGTTAAGTTTGGTTAAGGTGTTTTCACGCCTCTCTCAATCGCTAAACAGTATATATCTTTCCCTAATACACATGTCTCTGCATTAGCGACTGAAAGAAGAGCAAAAGCCCTTCTCCATTTTCAAGGCAACATCATGCAAACAATTGCTGCGAATAACATGAAACGGCATCCATTCAATCCGCAACCATCCCTCATTTATCATGACAATCCATTTCCAAATATAAAGGAATATGAAAAATGTTTTCCGCCATTTCTCACAATACAAATATATCATGTTGAAAGCAAAACAACCGGCACATTTACGGCCAAAAAGCGGTCACGACTCTGCCATTTATTTTATTCTCTCTAACTATATCTTGCTCTTGTGTATTTCTCTCTAATGAGTTACCCATATCTTATATTTTGTGTAACTGCCCCAATCTCTGAATCCCTTGCCATACTTAACTTTATCAAACCTTTTATTTTGAGTTACACAACACGTAAAAAATGGGTAATTATAAAAAACAAAAAATAAAAAGATATCACTATATCTTAAATTTGGTCATTGCTTTATCCATTGCATCTTGGTTCACGCCTATGTATCTTAATGTCACCTTTTCAGATGAATGATTAAATATCTCCATCAACAAAGCAATATTCTTTGTTTGCATGTACATATGATATCCAAATGTTTTACGTAATGTATGAGTCCCTATCTCCTTTAATCCAAACTCCGCCGCTGTGTTTCTAAGTATTTTATAAGCCATACTGCGTCCAATCGGTTTATTTGTTCCCTCACGACTTTTAATCAAATACTCATTATCTTCTCTTTCATCGATATACCAACGTAATTCTCTTTTTAGTGATGGAGTTAATTGAATCCGCTTTTGCTTACCTGTTTTCTTTTCTCTCATTGAAATATGGCTACCCTTTAAATCACCAACTCGTAGCTTTAAAATATCACTGATACGTAAACCTGTATTAATTCCCATTACGAATAAAATATAATTACGTTCGTTCTTTTCTTTTAGATATTCTTTAATGTACTGTATTTGCTCTGGATCTCGAATTGGTTGAACGAAATTCATAGTTCATTCCCTCCGTTATGCTCTTCTGTTTCATACACTTCTAATCTAAGTGCAAAAGCTAAATTATAAAACGCTCTGGATTTCCAACGACGATAAGTACGTTCAGCCATTCCAATCTCGTTATAAACCATATAATCACATACGTCTTCTTCTTCTAAATAACGTTTATTGATAATATCCCTCTGAATACTTCCCGCACGCCCATTACCTAAACGGCTTAAAAATTGATCAATACGGAATGATATATTTTTAAGATATTGCTCACGTTTACTACGTTCTATATTTTCTAAGGCTACATCTTCTAATGGATTTCCTACTGTATTTGTAGGACCGTGATATCTCACTTCATATGAAGGCGTTACTTTCATTTCCTCTCGAACCATCCCAAACTGTTTATAAATACGTACTTCTTCAAGAAGACTTTCTAACTTTGACTGAGTAGCTGCACGATCTATTTTAGATAAGAAAGTTAATTGATTCATATATAAACGCTCCTTGTCTATTTTTTAAATACAAAAAAAGCGGACACCAAGCTACAGAGCAATATTGCTAATGCTCTTATAGTTCGATGTCCGCTGGTTCTTCCAGTAGGACTAAATATTTAATAGTTATTATCATGTCATTTTCTTATATTTTTTAACCTTGTAAAGAACCTTATTAAAAATACTAAATCTTATATCTCACCACTTTAAGGATAAAACCCTATTGAGTATCACTATGTATGGTGCACATTACATTTATATTTTAATATGTAAATATAAATGTAAACAGAAGTGTTTATGAATAAATCCTGTTGTAAATTTAATTGTTAATTGTTTGGCTACGGAATATGATATAATTTTTCTCAGAAAGAATTTTTTTCAAAATATCTTTTTTTCGATAAAAGCTACTATCTACCATTTCTGTATGACAAGTTAAAAAGATAACAATTGACAGATCCAAAATCTCATTAAATTTTTCCAAAAAAACATTTACATTTACCGGATTTTCAAAGTCATTCCTTTCTAAGATGGACTTTAAAAATTCGTTTATCTCGTCACCAGAATTTATATTACTGTGTACAAACAAACAGCATTCAGAATAAACTGCTTCTAACTTTTCATACGAATCACTGATTTCATCATTTTCTTCAATCATTTTTTTACCATTTTTAAAAAGTCTTATTACCCCTGTTGCATCTGTATCCTCCAGTTGTAACAAGGATCTAAAGAAGTTCTCAATATAAGAACGTAATATAAAATAATAATAACGTTGTGACTTTTGGCAAAGTGAATCTACTATAGACAAAGAATCTTGCACTAAACATTTAAGGTAATGTTTGTTCTCACTTGTGTCTTGCAGGCATTTAAAAAAAATTGTCCCATAGGCTATTTTCTGTAAATTGTCTGTGTTCCACGAATTCCCGGCTGCATTTAGTATTTCTAAAAACTTCTCTATATCTTTATCTATATTTTGCACAATTACATTCCCCTTAACCAAGAATCTAATTTATCATTAGCATTCTTTTTCTTATTTCTCTTAATTTTCTTGGTCTCCTTTGTCTCCTCAGCTTCCCTTGAATTATCAAAGATTACAGAATCGAAATAAATTAAAATAGACTTATCAATACTTCTAAACTCTTTTTCTTCTTTTTTAGCTAATGCTCTTCCCAATTTAGCAGCCACAAGCGTTCTACTTTTTATTACGTAAGGTAAGTACGATTCATCAAAGACATCACTTAAAAAAGAAACAATATCTTTGTTGTTTTTAAAAACTTCTTTTGAATAAATTAATAACGTAACAGTACCAATAGTATAATTTTTATTTTCTTTTTCTAATTGTACATGCTTTTTAAATTCTAATAATATATTATTATTCATTAGAATCATCCCTACTATTTGAAATTCCCTCTACCCTAGATAAAAACTCCTCAGCGACTTTTTCAATATCTTCTTTGGACTTTGTATATTTAGAGGAAATGTTCCCTTGATATCCAACCATTAAATCGTTTACTATTACAGTTGAATTTGTAAATATACCCAATTGAGAAACATTTGCATCAGATTCAAAACGTTTTTTTATTTCATGTGTTTTTTTAGTATCAAATCCTGGTTTCCTCATGGTATATACGATACCCAATGGAGTAATATCTATTTCCTCATCATATTTTAAGTTTTCTATCACATTTTTTAACATTTTTATCCCTAAAATAGAATATCTATCAACTCTTGTTGGAACGATGTAATAATCCGAAGCGTATAACGCTGCATCTGTATAAAAAGAAATAGTTGGTGGGCAATCAATAAAAATAAAGTCATATCTCTCTTTTAATCGATGTTCATTAATAAATTTATTCAACCTTTTAAATAATGATTTATTAGAAGTATCATCTTTAATAATATCTATAGTCCCACAAATCAAATTAATATTCGGTTCAGTATCAAAATTAAGTATAACCTCTGAAACATCTGGTAACTTGGGCCGCTCAGAAATAGTTTTGGTATCTTCAAAAACTTTTCTAATAGTGATTCTATGACGAAAATCATCCATATATTCATCTTCATTATCTGTTAGATCCATAATAGATTGAGTCGCATTAAATTGTGGATCTAAATCAATAAAAAGAATTTTTTTCTCCTTGAAATTTGCCAGATATTCTCCAATACCAATACATAATGTAGTTTTTCCTACTCCGCCTTTCATATTAATAAAAGAAATCACTTTACCATTCTTAGATTGATTACTCATGAGTTAAAGCTCCTTTATAAACATAATAAACATATTTTAACATATAAACCAATGTATTTTTACATATATTCTACTATCTTTTTCAAGTTTAAAACCTATTATTTTTGTAATCTTATATACTACATATTCATGTCTGATAGCCACCTCATATGCCATACTACAACTCAATAACTTTTATTTTCTAAGTATAACTTTTAATGGTTATAGTTCCTTTTCTACAAGAGGATTATTTTGTTTAAATTTACCTTAAATCGTATTCCGCCAACCTAACCACAAGATGACTTCCTGTATAATACAATTAAGTAATTCATAGGAGTGTTATTCATGTCAGATATATTAAGACTCGTTATCTTTATTGTTATTGCAATTGGTGCAATCATTAACTTATACCTAGAGTTTAAAAAACCTAAAAAAAGTATATTCTCAATAGTTTTTCTATCGATACTCCTAATTGGAGCCACAGGATTAATCAAAGATATTTTATCTCGACTTTTATAGACCCCTGAATAAATCTCGACATTCCGTCAATACTGTAGATATCTTTCTCCCTATTCCCTGGGGCGAGCGGTTAGCTTTTGCTAGCTGCTCTTTTATTGAGTCACCACATAAACTTCCGCAGCATACGATTTTCCTGCTAAATAATTATCGATAGAGAAGTAATCGTTTCTACATATATTCAATATCAATTCGTTTAATCTGTTAATTTCACAAGAATCATGATGTGTGATTGGCCCTAGCTGTTTGTATTGTCTTGCTCCTTCTTTCCATTTCACAATTACAACATCACTCTTTTGCAACTGATCAAATTGTTCTTGTGCTTCAAGCTTTACAAAATTCATATCCATTCTCCTTTTCTACAAAATGAAATTTTTGTATAGTCTTCTATTCGTCATCCAATGGAACCATACGCATTCGTTTCACACTATCACCGCATCGTTTTTCATAGATTGGAAAAGTCATATATCTAAGAAAATTTATCGACTTATTTGTTTCCTTATGGATCTCTGGGATAGTTCCTTCCGTGATGAAACGCTCTCCTTTATAAAGAGCGTATATCCTTTCCTTCCATGGAATATTCATCTCTCATTCCCCCTTCCTCTCAAACAATGTTTTTTCACATTACTTTCACGTGTATTTCACAAATATAAGAACTTCAATATGTTAAACTAATTACATCCTTTTCCAAGGAACTATATGCCGATATATAAATCCCTAGCTTTCTAGGGATTTTTTATTTAATAAGGATTTTGTATTAATTCCCCAATAGTTCCGGATTATCATAAATGTTTTTGTTAAAACCATCATCTAATCTATTAAGCCAAAAATTATTTAATGGAATCTCCCAATTAAATGGCTCAACTGATTTATCTATCGGATCCAAATACCATCCAACAGCATTATCTATAATTCCACCTGTTTCATGTTCTCTTACCGGGAACTGACCCATTTTTACGATATAAAATCCATCACTATCATTTTCATAAATTTCTTTACCGTCCTTGTCTAAAAAACCTGTAAAACCATCTCTTCCAATTAATTGGTACCCATGATTTGCGTTAAAGCATGGAGACAGTTTTTCTACCTCCCGCTCTTCTAATTGCTTTAATGTATAAACTTTCTTCTCAATATTCCCTGTACCAGTGTGTTTGAATGTATAACGAAACATATTTCTCATTTTCATTCCCCTTTTCTCTCAAATAACGCTTTTATATGAAATCCGTACACATTTTTGACACATCAACTACCACTATATCCTGAAAATTCGTGATAATATTAATTTGTTGAATATGCCAATTTTCGACATTGTACGACAATACTATCTCCCTTAGTGAATCCCTGTCCCCCAGGGGTTTTTCCTTTTATTCATTACTTTTTATTTCACTAAACTTTCATCCTGAACAGAATTAAAATTGTATTAGGTTATCTCTTCATATATCCTTCTGGATCCAATGCATAATCAGTACCTATATTCATAATTTCAATAAGGTCATCAGTAGGAATGTTTTCTCTTCCTGCACCTTGATTGATTTCAGCAACTGTTGCTAAAGCATTGAACACAAAATTGTTTCTAATTTTTTCTTGTTCAGGTGTCAATTTAAGACCCTTTAATTCTTTAGCACTTCTCATATAGCACGCCTCCAATTACATTTCTATTAAATCAACTGTGTTTTCCGTTCATCCATACGAGTTACTTTTCCACTTTTATATACAAACGATTGCTCGCCATGCCCAGTTGTCGGCGGTTCAATCGGGTGAATTTGTCCATCTTTCACAACATAAATCATATTTTGATCTAATGAAATTTCAGCTGTCATTTCTGTAATATTTTCTTTAATAATTCCCACCGAAACCACTCCCACATGTGTTATAATTACTTTGTCGAAGTAAGTCGAGAGTGGTCTCGGCTTTTTTTATCTGTCTACAAATATTGCACAACATTTTCTGGAACAAATGATTGTTCAAGTGATAGATGAAGCCGTATTGGAATCGACTCTTTTTCATCTCTTGCTCGCTTGCATATTTGTTCCGCTTCTTCCCAATCAAACTGCTTATCCTCCGCTCGTTTATATCTCCAAATCCCAATCGCATATTCTTCGAATAGTTCGTATCGATCATCAGGTGCGGTTGTTGGTTTCAACTCATCAATCGCTTTTACTTGGCGTGGTATTTTCACAACTACATCAGCAAAACGTAATTGTGAATTCAAACGATGGATATTCGCTTTCTTAGGATTGAATGAAACAACAGGTTCGACATCAAATATTGTTAATTGCTTTGGCATTGTTCTTTCCCTCCAGCACTTGCAAACTTGCTGTTAAAATTCCTTCAAGCTGCGTTAACGTTAATCGGTCTAATGTTTGCCCATTTATTTCAGATAACCCCAATCCTAGCAATTTACGGATAATGAACAATTTTCTTAGTTCAACTTCTTGACGTAATAACATCACCGTTCCTCCTGCTGATTATCGTATCTTCTCTCTAAATTAATGAATTTGCTGAACTCTTTAACAAAAGCAAGCTCTACTGTACCTACAGGTCCATTCCTTTGTTTAGCTAGAATGATTTCAATAACATCCTTATTGGCCGTCTCCGCATCATAATAGTCCTCACGATATAAGAATGCGATTAAATCCGCATCTTGCTCAATTTGTCCGTTCTCACGTAAATCAGATAACATTGGTCGTTTATCCTGTCTGTTCTCCACAGCGCGACTCAACTGCGACAAAGCGATTACACATACATTTAATTCCCTAGCCATCAATTTCAACTTGCGGCTAATCTCACCAATTTCTTGCATCCGATTCCCTTTGTGCTTTGGATCACCAACGATAAGTTGTAAGTAATCTACCGCTATTAATACTTTTTTATCTGGATATTTCCGTTTTAATTTTCGAGTCTTCGCATAAATCTCTTGCATGGTTACATTTGCCTTGTCGTATATTTCTAGTGGCAAATTATTAATCAACCCCATAGCTTGGCTAATTTTTTCCCAGTCTTTTATGTTGCAAAGCTTTTTAGGATTTTTCATTTTTGTCGCTTCAACATTTCCGGTGCTAGAGATCATTCGCTTGAGCAATTGCTCTTCTCCCATTTCAAGTGAGAAGATTCCAGTCGCCGTATCTGAACTTGCCGCATGATAGGCAACGTTTAACACAAATGCTGTTTTCCCCATTGAAGGACGTGCTCCAACAATGATTAAATCTCCCTCCTGTAATCCAGAAGTCATTCGATTAAAGTCGTTGTATCCAGTGTTTATACCTGTTAAATCACCAACATCAATTTGCATTTTTTTATACAAATCTACAAGAGTCCCTTTTAAATCAAACTCACTTGAATAACCTGTTTCCTCAATCGCGCTTAGTTCATCGATTGTATTGCTAATTGCGCTAATATCTTTGTCTTGCTGAAGGCGGTTATATAAGTTCCCAGCAACTTCTTGAGCATGTCGCATTTTCCATGCTTCTATCACCAAACCCTCGTGATATGAAAAGTTTTTGGTTGTTGAAACACCCTCGGCTAAATTAACCAAAAATTGAATGCCACCAATTTGGTTTATAAAACTATCTAATTTTTCAACTACAGTCACAAGATCTATAGGACTTTCAGCATCTTCAAGTTCTCTCATCACTTTAAAAATAGCTTGATGTGTTGGAAGAGAAAACTGATTTGGTTTTAACTGACAATCCTTTATCAAATCCCCTTCCATAAGGATGCTCCCTAAAACGCTTTGTTCAGCTTCTACATTACGAATGATATCGTTACTCATTGTTGCATCCATCCATTCTGCTGATTAAGCGTTGCTAATTCTTCGTCTGTAGCAATGTTTTGTTTCCAAGAATCTTGTTGCTGCAATACTTGCTTAGTAGACTCAGACATAACAACTGGTTGGTATGCTGGCTGTTGTTTTACTTGTGCTGTTTGTTTAGCACGAAATGCTTTATTAGCCACTTCAACATCTGCTACTGTTTTAAACCCTTTAAGATGCCAATCTCGTAAAATGGAATTTACGTAATTCATGTTTCTAGTATTATTTTCTAAAGCAATCTCCATAGCTTTAACAACTAGCTCTGCATTTAAATCATCTACCCATGCATGAATACCTTCTGCAATAAAAGGTGTAATGAATCCGAAGTTTTTTTCATAAAAATAAATTGGATTAACTTCAACAACATCATCGCGCGCTTCTTGTTGTTGTTCTTTTTCTTGTTCTTTTTCTTGTTCTTTTTCTTGTTCTTTTTCTTGTTCTTTTTCTTGTTCTTCTTCCTTGCTAGGGTCTTCTAAGCCCCTTACAAGCCCCTTCAAACGGACTGATAAATACTCCTTAATACGAGGAATTTTAAAATCTTGCTCTCGTTCTAATTGCAAACATGTTTCATAGAAATCTACTAAGAAATCCTGGTCTTTTACAGATTGAATTTCTTTTAAAACGCATTTTTCAATGTTTACATTTTTAATAGGATTGAACTTTAACCAATTGATTAAAAACAACTCTTTTGTTTTTTGGTTATAATTAATTTTTCCATACTCAGCAAAACGCTCTAGTAGCTTCATAACAGTTTCACGGTTGTATCCTGTATCAGTTTCAATAATACGAAGTGGAAGCTCGTAGATACCTGATTGAGACGTTTTACTGTTTGTCATCAAGTAAAGATAGAAATACTTTTCCTCCGGTGTAAGATCTAAAACAAATGAATCCTGCCAAAATGAAACGTGTACTGGTCTATAAACTGCCATATTATTCATCCTCCCGTTTACATATCGCAAATCCGTCCTCTATACGTAATAAGCGATAATTCTTATATCCTGTTGCAAGGTATTTCTTTACTAAATAAACAAGGTGCTGTTCTGATGTTGATTGCTGTATTAATTTAGGATTCAGCAATACTTTATGTACTGATTTGTCTAAAAGCATGTAGCACCCTCCGTTGTTATACCAATTCCGATTTGGTATAATTAACCTAAATTAAATTTGAAAAGAACTTTTCTTCTATCACTCTGCCAAGTGATAGATTTTTTTATTTATTACGAGTTACCAGTGAAGCTTTAACTCCCCTCGCTCGAAGGTCCGTGATTATCACACGATAGCTTTTAGATACCTCATGTTCTTCTTTTGCCTCACGAAGCATTTTAAATTCTTTTGTGCATCGATTAAGTTCATTTTCCCAGCGGTTTGCTTCTTCAATTGATTTTGCATTAAACATGTTATGGACACATGCTGCCATACAGTTTTGCAGTTTATTAGCAAATGAAAAATCACCTAGAAGAACAAGATCATGAAGACGATTATTTTTAGTTGTCATAGATTACACCTCTTTTCTTTTTTAGATTGATGCTGTACGCATCGTTACAACCAGAAAGGAGAATCATTTTTAATGGGATGGGGTAACAATCCTTTCTGGTCCTAACGACAAGCACAGTGCTTGTCCATATAATTAATAAAATGTTATAATTGCTTTATCAAAGTTTTTCTAAGCTACTGTTTCCTAGGCGGTAGCTTTTTCTTTTGCCCATTTATGTTTTAAAACAAATGATGCTTCAATAATTTTGATTCGAATGCCCACTAACTTCTTCTCTTTTCTCAATTCATCTAAGCTTTTATGATCTGCAAATGTTTTTGCTATTTTTATTTCACCTGTTAACTTTGCATCAAGACGAATTAGTTCTTTATACTCTTCCAAACTAGGATTCTTATAATCTACTGTCACTGTTACTTCCTCCTTACATCACTCTTGTTAACTTCAATAAACTATCAACTGAACGAACAACTACACTCTCTGAAATTGCTTTTCTTAACCAATTCCCTTTGACTTCCTCAAGCAATCCGCTATGTACACCTTCTAACGATTGAATGACACATTGAGTAGCTTGAATCATGTCATAAATCTCTGTAGCATGCTGTGCGTATTCTTTTTGCTTTGAGTCATCCATTTGCCAAGGCCTTGTTGTAACTTGCAATTTTATAATTTCTTTTGCTGCTCGAATACCATCTTCGGCTTGCTTAATGTAGTTCATCAGTTGTAAGTTCACATCACTTGTAAGCCTTGGATCTGTAGGTGGTAAACCGACACCATAAATATGTTTAATTGCTTGTTTGTTTAACGGTGCTGCCGTCGCATCACACCAATCCATTGCTAGTTCAAATGGAACTTGTGCTACCCCAGCTTCAATATTTTTCAAACGTTCATATGTAATTCCAAGATGCGCTGCAAGTCCTTTCTTTGTTGTTAACGTTGGATCTTCACAACATTCTCTGGCACCTCGTAATAACATACCTACCGATGAATTACAATATATGCTTGTTCCCATATTTGTTCGCCTCCATATTAAGTTGTTAATGTTTTAGAATCTTTAGTACATACATGACCTGTCTATTTTCTATGTAAAAAGAGAGGAACTAATCCCCGATATTTTCTTTTGTCTGTATTTCATCGATGATGGCCCAACCAGACTTATAATATGCTCGAAGAATTTTATCAATTTCCTTTTGTGGTTTCGGTTCAGGAGCCACAACATAAACTTTGGTCTTTCCAAATTCATAAGATGCTGCATATTCTTCTTGTTGGCTCATGGTGTCACCTCTTGAAGTGCTTTCTATATTTGTATGCTGCCAATCTGTTGGTACTGCCATTTGAGTTGATGACATTTTTTCACCCTCTTCCTCAACTTTTTGCGCACTATGGTTTACATGCGTTCAAAAAAAATATCTTCAACCTTTATATTTAGTGCTTTAGCAATTTTGATTGCAATAATGACACTAGGTTGTTTTTTCCCGTTTTCAATCTCTGATAAATATTGTCTTGATATCTTAACTTCTTTTGCTAATTTTTCTTGAGACATTCCAATCTTCTTCCTGGCCTGGGCTAAAAGATTCATTTAATCACCACCCCGATGTTCTTCATGAACCAATTGTAAACCAAAGTGCGCAAAAGTGTCAACCATGGAATGCAAAAACTTTATGGATTTACTGTAAACTATTGTTTACAATATTATATAAGGAGGTGTACATATGAATACACTTGGAAAAGTCATTTCAGATTATCGTTTAAAAAACAAGCTTTCACAAAGAGACTTCGCTACACTTTGTGATGTTAGCCACTCATATATAAATAAGCTTGAAAAAGGAGTAGATCCTCGAAGTGGCAAACCTGTAGAACCTACTTTATTAATGATTGAAAAAATCGCTAAGGCGATGAAAAAAAGTAAAAATGAATTATTAGAGGAGATTGGTTACCTAAATAAGCCTGGTCAAATATCCCTATCTTCCAAAGAAGAACGAGATATTGCACGTGATTTAGAAAAAACATTACAGGATTTAGAAAACAGTGAGGATGCCTTAATGTTTGATGGAGAACCAATAGACGACCATACAAAAGAAATGATTCGTATTTCTCTGGAGAACTCAATGCGCATGGCAAAACAATTAGCAAAACAAAAATTCACTCCAAACAAGTACAAAAAAGATTGAACGGAGCGAGAAATGGAAATTAAAGAATACGCACTCAAAATCGTAGAAAAACATGAAACAACAAATCCATTTGAAATTGCTAGACGAAAAAATATTATAGTGTTGTTTGAAGACCTTGGGAATACTCTTGGTTTTTACAACACATATAAACGCTTTAAATTCATTCATATTAATAATCAAATTGATGAAACTACTCAACGTTTTGTGTGTGCTCATGAACTTGGACATGCCCTATTACACCCAAAAGCAAATACTCCATTTTTAAGAAATAAAACTCTGTATTCTGTAGATCGGTTAGAGATTGAAGCAAATACATTTGCTGTGGAGTTGTTACTTACCGATGAAATAATTTTCACTTATAAAGATACTCATTTATCTATTCAAGAGGTCGCGGAGATTCACGGTGTTCCTGGAGGGTTCGCTCATTTAAAAACTTATGTTTGTTAAAAAAGTACGTGAATTTCTATTAACTTGTGGAGGATTATACTGAAGAAATTGAGAATTCATCTTTATCTCAACAATAAAAGTTCGTCCTAAAAGTTTCTGCTACTGAGTTGATTATGGTAACGGGAGTGACTTAAACAGACAAAATAAAACCGACGATATTAACTTATTCAGGTCTAAGATTGCAAACTATGATACTGAGCTAAAAACTCTATAATAGTTGACCTTAAATACTACAAAAACTGGTGAATAGGAGTAAAATTAATGAACACAATAATTGAGTTTATTGGAAGCGCCTTAAAAACATTGGGGCCATTAGCAATTATTTTTCCATTCATATTTGGATACATTTATAAAAATGACTTAGACATTATTTTTGAACAAAAACAAGGACGTTTTTTTAAAAATTTCGCAAACTTTATAGTTGCCTTTATTACTTTCTATTTCAAATAACATCGTTTACCCTATATGCTCTTGTCTCTGCTTTTTCTTTCTTGTCTCACCCTATTATACAGTTAATAGCTATAATCATTATTATTTTAGCCATATTAATTTATATCCTATATATTTACGCTTGGCCCTTTACACAAGTTGAGCAAACTAGGGAAGCCATGCAAAAAAAACGATATAAACTTTCAAAATGGATTATTGATACCTTTGAAAAGCGGCTATTATTTATATCCGTATGTATAGTTTTTTTTACTTGTAGTTATTTTCACACTTTACATATAAACACCTTACTTTTGAAAAGTAAAAATATAAGCAAAACAATTGAAGGTAATTTAATGACCTTTATAGGAGACCCTATCTTTTTCGTTTTATTTACAGGGTCAGTAGTTTTTCTTTATCGTTTTAACAAACGACCTAAACGCTTTTATACTATGAATTTGATAGACTATGATACAATTCAAGAAAAAAATGTAAAACTTATCCATCTTTATACAAGGAAAGATACCCAATGGGTTCTAGTAGACCCTCAATATCGTATTGATTTAAAAGAAGTTTATTTATACAATCCAGATAAAGATAAATGGTACTTCTATAAAGAAATTGATGAAACAGAATTAAATAGCTAAATATAAAGAAAGAAACATATTTTCACCTAAAGAATTTATGTTTCTTTCTTTATTATAATTTTCATTTCAGCTTATCTTCACCTATACTAAATTAAAAAAGGAGGGCATATTATGAAAACCGCAATCTATCTAAGAAAATCTCGTGCCGATCTCGAGGCTGAAGCGCGTGGAGAAGGCGAAACTTTAGCAAAGCATCGTACTACCCTACTGAAAATCGCTAAGGAAAAGAACTTAAATGTTTTAGCTGTCCGAGAGGAAATTGTTTCTGGTGAGAGCTTAGTAAAACGTCCTGAAATGCTGGCACTTCTTGAAGAGATTGAAGACAATAAATACGATGTTGTTCTGTGCATGGATATGGACCGCTTAGGACGTGGCGGTATGAAAGAGCAAGGAATCATCTTAGAGACGTTCAAACGCTCGAATACGAAGATTATGACACCAAGGAAGACTTACGACCTTAATGATGAGTGGGACGAAGAGTACAGCGAATTTGAGGCGTTTATGGCACGTAAAGAGTTGAAGATTATCACTCGCCGTATGCAACGAGGCCGTATTGCAAGTGTAGAAGCTGGTAATTACCTCGGCACACATGCTCCATTCGGATATGATATCCATCGTTTAAATAAGCGAGAGCGTACGTTAACTATTAATCCAGAAGAAGCTTCTGTTGTAAGAATGATATTTGAATGGTATGCAAATGAAGATATGGGCGCCTCAACGATTCGAAACAAATTAAATGATCTTGGCTACAAAAGTAAGTTAGGGAACGATTGGAACCCGTACAGTATATTAGATATGTTAAAAAATAATGTGTACATCGGAAAAGTAACGTGGCAAAAACGAAAAGAAGTGAAACGCCCAGATGCTGTGAAACGTAGCTGTGCAAGGCAAGATAAATCAGAATGGATTATTGCTGATGGAAAACATGAACCAATCATCTCAGAAAGCTTATTTGAAAAAGTACAGGAAAAATTAAATGCGAGGTACCATGTTCCTTATAATACGAATGGATTAACGAATCCACTAGCTGGGATTATAAGATGCGGTAAATGTGGTTATAGCATGGTACAAAAGTACCCAAAAAATCGAAAAAAAGCAATGGATTGTAAACATCGTGGTTGCGAAAATAAATCCAGTTATACAGAATTAATCGAAAAACGTTTACTCGAAGCTTTAAAAGAATGGTACATCAATTATAAAGCTGATTTCGAAAAACATAAGCAAGATGATAAATTGAAAGAAACACAAGTTATTCAAATGAATGAAGCTGCATTACGAAAACTTGAAAAAGAGTTAGTGGATGTCCAAAAACAAAAAAATAATTTACATGATTTATTAGAGCGTGGCGTTTATACTGTCGATATGTTTTTAGAACGTTCTAACGTTGTTTCTGATCGTATAAATGAAATTACTACAACAATGGAAAACTTAAAGAAAGAAATTAAAACAGAAATTAAAAAGGAAAAAGTGAAGAAAGATACTATTCCTCAAGTGGAGCATGTCCTTGATCTGTATTTCAAAACAGATGATCCGAAAAAAAAGAACAGCCTCCTAAAATCGGTTTTAGAAAAAGCTGTTTATAAGAAGGAAAAGTGGCAAAGGCTCGATGATTTCGAACTTGTGCTTTACCCTAAGCTCCCTCAAGATGGCGACAAATAAGCGTTTGTTCTTTGTCGTCACCTTGTTGGCGTAATTAGGTTTACCCCATTGAGCCCAAGGGCATCATTCGTTGAAACAGCTAATACAACCGGCTTTCCATTTCGGAGCGTTGCCTTCGCTGCCATTAAAACTGGAGAATCTGTCATTGCATTCGCAAATTTACTCATTGAATTTCCTGTTAATGGAGCAATCACCATGCAATCTAACGGGATTTTCGGGCCAAGTGGTTCTGCTCCTACAATAGAATTAATAACCTTGTTTCCTGTTATTTCTTCAATTTTTCCAATCCACTCTTCCCCTTCACCAAATCTAGTATTTGTCGTTTGTACAGTGTAGGAGACAACTGGCAATACTTCCACCCCTTCTGCAATCAATTTCTCTAAATGCGGTATAACTTCTGCATACGTACAATGTGAACCTGTAAATCCAAAACCAATCCGTTTCCCTTTCAAGCTCATTTCCCATTCTCCTCTCTTGCAATCATATCTACTGTTAATAGCTGAGAAAGAACATTAGCCAAAATTTGCCCCGCCGTTTTCGGTGCAACAATTCCCGGAAGACCAGGTGCTAACAAAGCTTTAACTCCTCGCTTCTCCGCATAACGAAAATCCGTACCACCTGGCTTAGAAGCTAAGTCAATAATTAAAGTGTGCGCTGGCATCCGTGAAATAACTCTTGCCGTTACAACAAGATGCGGAATTGTATTAATCACAATATCAATGTCACTTACTTCCTTCTCAATATCCTGCATATAAAAAGGAGAAAACATCATTTCCGAAATACGAGCGATATGTTCTGAACGCCTTGCTCCTACTTTGACATGCGCTCCTAATGATTGAAAAACTCTAGCTACACTCATCCCAGTTCTACCAAATCCTAAAACCATGACATTCGAACCATGAATCGTATAGTCTGTATGTTGAATAACCATCATTAATGTTCCTTCTACTGTTGGAATAGAATTGTAGATTGCTACATCATCACGATCGAATAACTTTACAAGTTTTCGATTTGTAGTAGCTACAATACTCTCCAAATATGGTGTACCAATCCCTGAATATATAGTAAAATTTGCTGGTGTTTTTTCAATTTGTTCTTTTGTAATCGAAACTTTTTCATTTGAAAAAATAGTATCTACTTCCCCTTTTGCATTTGTTCCTGCTACCGGCAAAATAATTGCATCTAAAGAAGTGAAATCTAGATCTTGCATACTCTCTTTTGCTGCCCCTGTAAAACCATGATCTAATTGGTCAAACCCTATTAATGAAAGTTTCGCATCAAGTTCAACTAACTTGCGAATCACCTCTAGCTGTCTTGCATCTCCTCCTATGACAGCAATGTGCATCTCAGTCAACATTCTCTAATTCACCTTCTTTTTCTTTCATTTATATGAAAAGCGCCTACTTTTTCTTTTTCCTCCACATCATATGTACCGTACGAGTTAGAGGTGATTGAAAAACAAACAGCATACATTATTTCTAAATATTTGATAGTTTATAAAGTGAAACTTTAATCAGCAAGGATTTTACTTGCAATTGATCCCCCGTCTAACTTCTTTGCTTTCGCTGCACTTTGAGGTGATAGATTATGATCCACGAATAGCAGGATAAAAAAGAAAAAGACAACCAAAATGGTTATCTTTTATTTTGACTCCAAATGATTCGCAAGGTCAAAAATAATCATATCATGCCCAACTTTCTTAATCCTGCTCCACTCTACCCGCACTTCCTGCTGCTCCCTTTTAAACCCTCCCCATTTTCCAACAGGTATGATGAGAGCTTGAATCTTTCCATCCTTCTCATTAATTTCTAAATCTGCATGGCCTAAAACTCCCATTTTTTCCGCACGTTCCAAGTCTACAATTTCCTTTCCACTTAATTCACTCAAACGCATAGGACTCACCCCCTTATTCAGCTCATGTGAAGCAACACTCTATAATAAGTACCTATTCTACATGCCTAAAAAAAATAACCAGAATTTTACGATCGATTTATCTCTTTACTTCCACTGAATTTTGAAATAGGCACCTTACTGCCTGCGAATAACGGGATAAAAAATAACCGTATCTCTTTAACACGAGATACGGTTATTTCTCTTTATTTCATTCCCTTTGGCAACTCGCCATTTGGACTAATAAGCGCTGCAGAAAATTCATTTGTAAACATATCGCGGATCAATGTATCTACATTTGTTTTCGTCACACTGTTTACACTCTCAATAATTTCATCAAGAGAACGATGCTTTCTAAGAAGTAATTCATTTTTACCATTTCGGCTCATACGACTATTTGTGCTCTCTAAACTTAGCATTAAGTTTCCTTTAAGCTGTTCTTTACTATTAACGAGTTCTTTCTCCGTGATACCTGTATTTTTCAATGTTTCTAACGTTTCTTGCATTGTATCATACAGCGTATCTAATTGTTGATTTCCTGTCCCACCATACAGTGTTAACATTCCAGTATCTTCATAAGAAGAATGATAAGAGAACACGGAGTATGCTAAACCGCGTTGTTCACGTACCTCTTGGAACAAGCGACTACTCATACTGCCACCTAATATATTATTTAGCACAATTAAGTTATAAATATCTTCATGCCCCATTTGCAATCCTTGGAAACCTAAGCATAAATGTGCTTGCTCTGTTTCCTTCTTACGAGCAACCTTATTGAAATGGAAAATTGGGCTATGTACTTGTTCACGATTTGTTGTTCCTTCGTAGTTACCAAAATATTGTTCCACTGTTTGCACAAATGTTTCATCAATATTTCCAGCAATCGATACAACAACATTTTCAGGTGTATAATGATCTTTAATATATTGACGCAGTGTATCACCCGTAAACGTTTCAAGTGTTTCCTCTGTTCCTAAGATTGGATATCCTAGCGGATGCGTTTCATATGTTGCTTTCGTTAACATATCATGTACGATATCATCTGGCGTATCTTCATACATTTTAATTTCTTCAAATACAACATTCTTCTCTTTTTTCAATTCTTCTTCATCAAATGTTGAATTAAAGAACATATCCGCTAAAACATCTAGTGCATATTTCGCATGCTCATCTAACACTTTTGCATAATAGCATGTATATTCTTTTGAAGTAAATGCATTTACTTGCCCACCAATGCTATCAAACGATTCTGCAATTTCTCTCGCACTACGCGTCTCTGTTCCTTTAAAAAACATGTGCTCTAAAAAGTGCGAAACCCCATTGTTTTTCTCATTTTCATTTCTTGAACCTGCATGGATCCATATACCAATCGCAACTGAACGGACAGTTGGGATATTCTCCATAACGATTCTTACACCATTTTTACAAGTATATTTTTTAATCAAAAACTTTCCTCCTAATGCCAGTTTCTCTAAATAATTGCTATTATTTAATGATAACAAGTTTGGGCATGAATGTCATGCAAATGTATTTAATCGATGCGTTTTTCATCTAGTAATTCTGTAATATTCCCTACTTTATACCCTTGTTTTTTTAGTTGCATAATCATCGTATCCAATGCTTCCGTTGTTGAGGAAGTAGGATGCATCAATACAATAGCACCCGGATGTATTTTTCCCATGACCCGTTGCAAGAGCACCTCAGGGCCTGGATGTTTCCAATCAATTGTATCAACCGTCCACATAATCGTTCCCATCTTTAAGTCATCTGCTACCTTTACAACTTCATCACGAAAGCTTCCACTCGGTGGTGCAAACCATCGTACTTTTTGATTAGTAGCTGCCTCAATGATTTGATTTGTCTTTTGTAATTGTTCTTGTATTTCATTTGTAGATAGTGTTTTCATATCAGGGTGCGTATAGGAATGATTCCCTACCTCTTGATTTGCATCCACAATCATCTTCGCAAATCTTAAATTTTCTTTTACCCAGCGACCTTCTAAAAAGAACGTTGCCTTTACATCATGTTTTTTCAATGTTTCTAATATACGCGGAAGATATTCATTGCCCCAAGCAACATTTATCGTTAATCCAACCATTTTCTTCTGTGGATGCCCACGATAAATTGGAGATGGTGATAAATCTTCTAAATGAACACTAGGTGATACTTCCCGGAAGACAAGTTTCTTTTCATCAAACTTCTTTAACTTCTTCATATTATTATATGATGCCTCAGTATCAATTTCTTTCCCATTATACCCTGGCGTCGCTTTCCAAATTTTATCAATCATTGCATTTTGAGGAGCAATTAAATGCAGCTTCGCCTGTTTCTGAATTTCTTCATACAGATCATCATTGGCAAACACCGAATACGAACATACTCCTATACAAAAAAAGAATATAGATATACATATGAATATACGAGTTCTCATATAAATCCTCCCATTAACTATCCCAAAAGAGAAAATCCATTCTCTTCTTATTCTTTGTTAATTTGAGCGTTATGCTGAAAACTATACCTTCTTATATAAAAATCTATATTGCTTATATTTTTTTATATAAGAAAAAAAAGCCAAAATTTGGCTTTTTTCTTATTTTTGCTCTTGTGTATTTTCTTCTTTTGCTGCTTCTTTTTCTTGCTCTTCTTTTAGCAATACTTTTCTAGATAGATTTACACGACCTTGTTTGTCAATCTCGATAACTTTTACTGAAATCTCGTCACCGATTTTCACAACATCTTCTACTTTCCCTACACGCTCAAGTGCAAGTTCAGAAATATGAACAAGTCCATCTTTGCCACTGAATAGTCCAACGAAGGCACCGAATTTTTCAATACGTTTTACTTTTCCTAAGTAAATTTCGCCTACTTGTACTTCGCGTACGATATCTTCAATGATTTTCTTCGCCTTTTCATTCATCTCTTGATCAATTGATGAAATAAAGACCGTGCCATCTTGCTCAATATCAATTTTCACGCCAGTTTCTTCAATGATTTTGTTAATTTGCTTACCGCTTGGTCCAATAACATCACGGATTTTATCCGGATTAATTGTCATTGTAATAATTTTTGGAGCATATGCAGATAGCTCTTTACGAGGCTCAGCAATAGCAGATAACATATGATCTAGAATGTGCATACGACCAATCTTAGCTTGTTGTAATGCTTCTTCTAAAATTTCACGAGATAAGCCATCAATTTTAATATCCATTTGTAGCGCTGTTACACCTTGTGCTGTACCTGCTACTTTAAAGTCCATATCACCTAAGTGATCTTCCATACCTTGAATATCAGTTAAAATTGTGTAGTGCTCACCAGATTTCACTAGACCCATTGCAATACCCGCAACCGGTGCTTTTAGTGGCACACCAGCATCCATCATCGCTAAAGTACTACCACAAATACTTGCCTGTGAAGTAGAACCATTCGATTCTAAAACCTCAGATACAAGACGAACTGTATATGGGAAGTCTTGCTCGGATGGAATAACTGGTTCAAGAGCACGCTCACCTAATGCACCGTGACCAATTTCACGACGACCTGGTCCACGCATCGGTCTTGTTTCACCAACACTAAAGGATGGGAAATTATAATGGTGCATAAAGCGTTTAGATTCTTCTACACCTAGACCATCTAAAATTTGTACATCTCCTAATGCACCTAGTGTACAAATACTTAGTGCTTGTGTTTGTCCACGTGTAAACAAGCCAGAACCATGCGTACGAGATAAAATACCTACCTCTGATGCTAAAGGACGAATTTCATCACCTTTACGTCCATCTGGGCGGATTTTTTCAACTGTAATAAGACGACGTACTTCTTCTTTTACAATTTTATATAAAATCTCATTTACTTGTCCTAATGTTTCAGCATCAGCTTCTTGCGCTTCATAATGCTCAATTACACGTTTTTTCACTTCATTAATCGCATCTTCACGTGCATGTTTTTCGTGCACTTGAATTGCAGAATGCATGTCTTGCTCAGCCATTGCACGTACTGCTTGATTAAGCTCAGCATCCACTTCATAAAGTTGTACTGCTGTTTTCTCTTTACCTACAGCTTGTACAATCTCTTCTTGGAAAGCAATTAGACGTTTAATTTCTTCATGACCAAACATAATTGCTTCTAACATTGTTTCTTCAGGTACTTGATCCGCTCCCGCTTCTACCATGTTAATTGCATCTTTCGTACCAGCTACAACAAGGTGAATATCGCTTTTCTCTTGTTGTTCTACTGTTGGATTAATAATGAATTCGCCGTCAATACGACCAACTGTTGCACCCGCGATTGGACCTTCAAATGGGATATCTGAAATCGATAACGCTAATGAAGAACCAAGCATAGCTGCCATCTCAGAAGAACAATTTTGATCAACACTCATTACGATGCTGACAACTTGTACTTCATTACGGAAACCATCTGCGAAAAGCGGACGAATTGGTCGGTCAATTAAACGACTTGCTAAAATTGCTTTTTCACTCGGACGGCCTTCACGCTTAATAAAACCGCCTGGGATTTTTCCGACTGCATATAAACGTTCTTCATAGTTTACTGTAAGCGGGAAGAAATCTACATTTTTTGCCTCTTTTGATGCAGTTGCTGTAGATAGAACCGCTGTGTCGCCATATCTTACTAATACTGCTCCGTTTGCTTGTTTTGCAAGCTGACCGGTTTCAATTGTTAGCTGACGACCAGCTAAATCTATCGAGAAGACTTGCTTTTCTTGACTCATTTAAGTACCCCTCTCAATTTAAAATATTCAATTCTTCTATGTAAATGGATAGTCTATCACAATATTCTTCCTCTAGTATTGCCGAAAATGAAGTAAGCTATAAAGAGTAGAAGATATATTTTTACCTAACAAAAAAGCGGGAATATTCCCGCTTCTTTGACTATCGACGTAAGCCAAGCTTTGTGATTAATTCACGGTAGCGTGTGATTTCGCTATTACGAAGGTAAGTAAGTAAGTTACGACGTTTACCAACCATCTTTAATAGACCACGGCGTGAATGATGATCTTTCTTGTGAGTACGTAAGTGCTCGTTTAGAGTGTTAATTTGCTCCGTTAGGACAGCAATTTGAACCTCTGGAGAACCAGTATCAGTCTCATGAGTTCTAAATTGTGCAATGATTTCATTTTTACGTTCTTGTGTTAAAGCCATCCTATTTCACCTCCTAATAATTAAACCACCAATTCCCTAGCAAGCGTCGGTGAGTCGCAATGCCAAGCAATGGTTGTCATAAAGTACATAACATAGAATACTACTTTTCATTGGAAAAAGCAAGCATATTCTTTGCGGTACTAAAATATTCTTGCGCCGTCATTTTATCTTGTGCAATTTGTGCAACTAACTCATCGATGCCATTAAACTTTTTCTCTTCTCGAATACGCATATGCCACTCAACAGTAACAATTTGATCATATATATCCTCATTGAAATCGAATAAATGCACTTCAATAGATAACTTACGCTCCGCCTCTTTAAAAGTTGGTTTATAACCAATATTACATACACCATCATGCCACTCATCATGAACTTTTAATCTTACTGCATACACTCCAACAGGTGGCAGAAGGTATTCATCACTTAAAGCTACATTAGCTGTTGGAAAACCAATTTGACGTCCACGTTTATCTCCGTGAACAACCGTTCCTTCTACTGTATAAGCTCTGCCTAAAATAGATGGAATTTGTTCCATTTCTCCATCTCGAATCAATTTTCGTAATGCTGTGGAACTTACTTTTTCTTCTTGAAATTCAACTTTTTCAATCACGGTCTGTGTAAACTCCCCTCGTGCATGAAATGGTAAAGTCTCCATCGTCCCTTTTCCTAAACGTCCATATGAATAATCAAAGCCTGCTACTACATGCTTTACATTTAGCCCAATAATATATTCATCTACAAACTGTTGTGGTAACAATCCAGCAAATACTTCATCGAATTTCACCACATATAACAGATCAATCCCTAAGCTTGCAATTACTTTTTCTTTAATGCTCATAGGTGTAATGTACTCCACATGCGCTTCTTTTTTCCCTAATATAACAGATGGGTGTGGATGAAACGTTATGACAGCACTTTTATATCCTCTTTCATCCGCTATTTTTTTTGCTGTTCGAATCACACGTTGATGTCCTAAATGAATGCCATCAAAAAATCCTAATGCCATTACAGTTGGTGGTAATTCTAATTTATTTTGTTCATGTGGATGAGTTAAATGAATGAGTTTCACGCTTGAATTCACCTTTTTCTGTAATAATCCTTCTAATAATTCATTATAGCTTTAGTTCCTGATTATTCACAAGTACTTTCATTGGCTTTAACATGCCAGGGTGTTTTGGATGATGTTCATAAATTGCTAAGCAACGTTCGTTTTTATCAAATACTGTAATAAACGGCGCTGTCACTTGCAGTTCATTCTTTAAAAACATACCATTTTTTACCTTTTCTGTTTGTTTTTCATCTACAATCATTTTTGGAAATTTACTTAATGCCTCATCAATTGAGATAAAAATAGATTCTACTGTTCCATTTTGCATGTTTTCTTCAATTTCTTCAAATGATATGCAATCTTCTAGCAAAAATTCTCCTGAAGCTGTTCGCACAAGATGTGACATATGCGCTGGGAATCCTAGTTTTTCACCAATCATAACCGCTAATGTTCTCACATACGTTCCTTTGCTACATGTAACACGGAAGCGGAATGAAATATTCTCCCCTTCAAATACTTCACGATCATCAAGTAACACAAATTCATGGATCGTTATTGTACGAACTGGGCGTTCAACTTCTTGTCCTGCTCTTGCATATTCATATAGTTTCTTTCCGTTTACTTTTACAGCTGAATACATAGGCGGTACTTGTTCAATTGTACCTGTTAATTCTGCTAATACGTCTTCCACTTCCGTACGTGTAATGACGCGATTTACTTCTTGTTTTTCCACTACTTCACCAGAAGCGTCTTCAGTCGTTGTTGAAAAGCCTAATGTAACTTCGCCTTCATATGTTTTTGTTTCACTCGTTAAAAATTGTGCAATCTTTGTGGCACGCCCTACACAGATTGGTAATACGCCTGTCACATCTGGATCTAATGTTCCTGTATGGCCAATTCTCTTTTCACGCAATATCTTTCTTAACTTAAATACACAATCGTGTGATGTCATTCCTTTTGGTTTATGTAATAATAATACACCTTCCATATGTTCACCTCATCATTATACTTTTGTAGATGATGTTCAGAAAGTCAGGTAAGGATAGCTATAGCATTTCTTCGTTACATTGCCAGTCCAGTAGGCATGTAGGTCCATCTACACTTCATATCCTCCTAGCTCCTGTACCTCGAACTGCTCGGCGCTCTTTACCCTCTTTTTTGAACACGCACACTTGTATGCAAAACTTACTTTCCATTGAAAAAATGGATAGACAAATGTCTATCCATTATTCTTCACGTTTACCGTCTTTATTAATTTCATGTAAAAGTGTATCAATTCGATGACCATATCCGATAGACTCATCAAATTCAAAGGAAATCTCCGGTGTTTTACGAAGACGAATACGTTGGCCAATTTCTGAACGAATAAAGCCTTTCGCTTTCGCTAAACCCTTTAATGTATTTTCTTTCTGCTCTTCGTCTCCTAAAACAGAAATATATACTTTAGCAATTTGTAAATCTCCACTCACTTGTACATCTGTTACTGTAACAAATCCAACACGTGGGTCTTTAATTTTACGACTAATGATGTCGCCTAATTCTTTTTTCATTTGCTCGCCCACACGGTTCGCACGTAGTTTCATAACTATTCACCTCATTCAATACCATTCCAATTGCGTTATCGTACGTTCAATCTCAGGAAATGAATCAATGTACTCAAGTACACGATTCATTTCTTTCTCGCAGACAACACGATTTGAGGATACGGAAACAATTGCAATTTCTGTACGTTGCCATACATCTTGGTGTCCTACTTCAGAAACAGCCACATTGTAACGCTGTTTCACACGAGTTAACACACGTTGTAAAATTGCTCGTTTCTCTTTTAAAGAATGCACATCATAAATTATACATTCGAACGAGAGTGAAGCGATAATCATCGCTTCACTTCTTCCATAATGTACGCCTCAATGATGTCCCCTTCCTTAAGATCATTATATCTTTCAATTGTGATACCACACTCATAGTTTTGTGCAACTTCTTTTACGTCATCTTTGAAACGTTTTAACGTATCAAGCTGTCCTTCGAAAACAACTACGCCATCACGAATGATACGTACGCCGCTATCACGTGTGATTTTACCATCAGTTACATAACAGCCTGCAATTGTTCCAACTTTAGTAACTTTGAATGTTTGACGAACTTCTGCTTGACCAATTACTTTTTCTTCGAATTCAGGATCCAGCATACCTTGCATTGCTGCTTCAATTTCTTCGATTACTTTGTAAATAATGCGGTGTAAGCGAATATCAACATTTTCTAATTCAGCTGTACGTTTCGCGTTTACATCAGGACGTACGTTAAATCCAATCACGATTGCATTTGATGCAGAAGCTAAAATAATATCAGATTCTGTAATTGCACCTACGCCTGTGTGAATGATTTTTATTTTTACGCCTTCAACATCAATTTTGCGAAGTGATGCTGCCATTGCTTCTACAGAACCTTGTACGTCCGCTTTCACAATTAAGTTAATTTCTTTCATTTCGCCTTCTTGAATTTGTTGGAATAAATCTTCAAGGCTTAATTTAGATTTTTCACCACGTTGTGCAAGCAATGCTTGTTGTGCACGTGATTCACCGATTTGGCGTGCTTTCTTCTCGTCAGCAAATGCCATAAAGCGATCCCCTGCTTGTGGTACTTCATTTAGACCTGTAATTTCAACAGGAGTAGACGGACCAGCAACTTTTACACGACGACCAATATCATTTACCATCGCACGAACACGGCCGAATGATGTACCAACAACAATTGGATCTCCTACTCGAAGTGTACCGTTTTGCACAAGTAATGTTGCGATTGTTCCTTTACCTTTATCAAGCTGTGCTTCGATTACAGTACCAGCTGCATAGCGATTTGGATTTGCCTTATATTCTTCTACTTCACTTACAAGAAGAATCATTTCTAACAGGTTGTCAATTCCTTCGCCTTGAATTGCAGAAATTGGTACGAAAATTGTATCTCCGCCCCAAGCTTCTGGAACTAATGCGTACTCTGTTAACTCTTGCATTACGCGGTCTGGATTTGCTGATGGTTTATCCATCTTATTCACAGCAACGATAATTGGTACTCCAGCTGCTTTCGCATGGTTAATTGCTTCAACTGTTTGTGGCATAACACCGTCATCAGCTGCAACAACAAGAATTGTAATATCTGTTACTTGTGCACCACGTGCGCGCATTGTTGTAAACGCTGCGTGACCTGGTGTATCTAAGAACGTAATTTTTTTGTCATTTACTTCAACTTGGTATGCACCAATATGCTGTGTAATTCCACCAGCTTCGCCAGCAGTTACTTTTGAATTACGAATAGAATCAAGCAGTGTTGTTTTACCATGGTCAACGTGTCCCATAATTGTAACAACCGCAGGACGTTCTTTTAAGTTTTCTTCATCGTCTTGCTCGTCCATGAAAGTTTCAAATTCTGTTTCGCTAACAATCACTTCTTCTTCTACTTCAATACCGTAATCACTAGCAAGTAGCTCAATTGTATCTTTATCTAGATCTTGGTTAATTGTCGCCATAATACCTAGCATAAAGAGCTTTTTAATAAGTTCAGATGGCTCTTTTCCTAGTTTTTTTGCAAGTTCACTTACTGTAAGAGAACCGGTGAAAGTAACTTTATCCGGTGTCTCTACTGTTTGTGTTGGTTGTCTTCCAGCAAAGTTTTCTTGACGTTTGTCTTCATTTCCTTTGCCTTTTTTCTTCTTCTTATTGCTGTTCTTTTTGCTGCGAACAACTTTTTCTTCTACTTCAAACTCATCTGCAACAGAAGGTTTTTCTGCTCCAGTATTATATTGATTATCTAAATTATTTACTACTTCATCGTCTAACATTGTCATATGATTGGAGACCTCAATATTCATTTCTTTTAGTTTTGTAATAATATCTTTACTTGAGACATTGTGTTTCTTCGCATATTCATATACTCGAATTTTACTCATACCTTCACCCCCGGTAAGTTGTATCGAGCATGCTACGCAGCTTTTTCGCAAAGCCCTCATCTAACACGGCTACAACGACTCGCTCATCTCTCCCAATCGCATGCCCTAATTGTTGTCGATTTTCGACTTTTTTCATTGGTACGTTGTAGTACGTTGTTTTATCAGTAATACGTTTTGTTGTGTTCGCTGACGCATCTTCAGAAAGCAATACAAGCTTTGCTTTGCCACTTCGTACCTCTTTTAAAACGAGTTCTTCACCCGAAATTATTTTTCGAGCACGGTTTGCTAGTCCTAAAAACGATTTCCAATCGGACACTTATTTCGACTCCTTCTCAACAAGCTCAAGGAGCTCTTCATAAAGAGAAATGTCGACCTTCGCTTTTAGATGATGTTCCAAAATATTTTTCTTTTGCGCTTGAATGATGCATTCCTTGTCTTTTGACAAATATGCACCACGTCCTGATTTCTTTCCAGTTAAATCAATAGACACTTCGCCCTCTTTGGAACGAACAATGCGAACGAGCTCGCGTTTTGATTTCATTTCTTGCGTTGCAATACATTTTCGTAACGGAACTTTTCGATTGCTCATACTCATCACCTCTATTCGATTTCATCTTCAACTGAATCGAATGCGATCATGTTGTCTTCTTCTGTTACAATGCCAAGTTGCTTCGCATCAGACTCGCTCTTAATGTCAATTTTCCAGCCTGTTAATTTTGCTGCAAGACGTGCGTTTTGTCCACGTTTACCAATTGCTAATGAAAGCTGATGGTCTGGAACAACAACAGTTGTTGCTTTTTCCTCTTCATTCACAAGTACTTTTACAACTTGTGATGGGCTTAAAGCATTTGCTACATATTCAATTGGATCATTCGACCAGCGAACAATATCAATCTTTTCACCTTTTAGTTCATCTACGATGCGTTGTACACGTTGACCTTTTGGACCTACGCAAGAACCTACTGGATCAACATCGATATTCTCTGCATATACAGAAATTTTAGAGCGGTCGCCTGCTTCACGTGCTACCGAACGAATTTCTACAGTTCCATCGTAAATTTCCGGCACTTCAATTTCAAATAAACGTTTTAAAAGACCTGGATGTGTACGTGATACATAAATTTGTGGTCCTTTTGTCGTTTTTTCTACTTTTGTGATGAACACGCGAATGCGATCATGTGGTTTATATTGTTCGTTAGGCATTTGCTCACTTACTGGTAGTAGTGCTTCTACTTTTCCTAAGCTTACATAAATAAAACGAGCATCTTGACGTTGTACAATACCAACCATGATGTCTTCTTCACGATCACTAAATTCTGAATAAATAACACCGCGTTCTGCTTCACGTACACGTTGTGTTACAACTTGTTTCGCAGTTTGTGCTGCAATACGACCAAAATCTTTTGGCGTTACTTCAATTTCTAGTACATCGCCATCTTGATAGTTTGGATTAATTTGTCTTGCTTCCTCTACAGAGATTTCAAGACGTGGGTCAAACACATTATCAACAACGTCTTTACGTGCTAAAACTTGAATTGTTCCCACTTCTGGGTTAAAGCTAACACGAACGTTTTGTGCTTGGTTAAAATTGCGTTTATAAGCAGAGATTAAAGCTGCTTCAATCGCATCAATAATAATATCTTTGCTAATACCTTTTTCTGATTCTAATACGAGCAAAGCATCTAACAACTCAGTGCTCATGAAGATCCCCCTTCTTACTAAAACGTAACAGCAAGTCGCGCATTCGCAACTTTGTCCATTGGAATTTGGATTTCTTTTTTACGTGTTTTAATTGTTAATAGTAGTGTAATTGTTGTACCATCATAGGAAAGTAGCTTTCCTTCAAACATCTTTTCACCATCAATCGGCTCATATGTTTTAATTGCCACTTGCTTTCCTACCGCTTGCTGGAAGTCTTTTTCTTTCTTTAATGGGCGTTCCGCTCCAGGAGATGATACATCCAAAAAGTAAAGATGAGGAATTGGATCCTCTTTATCTAAAGCTTCGCTTAAACGTTCACTTACCGCACCGCATTCTTCAATGTCTACTCCTGTCTCAGAATCGATGAATACGCGTAGGAACCAGTCTTTTCCTTCTTTCACATATTCTACATCTGCAAGTTCAAGATTTAACTCTTCAACAATCGGCTGCGCAAGTGCTTCAACAACTTCTGTGACTTTCTTATCCATAAACAGCCTCCTTCCTGCCGCCATGTACCATTTGAAAGAAAAAACTCCGCCTCATTTAAAACGGTCTATCTCATTCTTTCTCGTTAGCTAACAAAAGCCCCTGCTGTTAAGCAGGGAATATCTGTCTTAGTATTACCAAATTTAAGAAGTAAAACTTGTAACAAAATATGTATATACGACAGAAATGTCCCACCTACATACGTAGATAAAACATAGATAGTAACACGAAAGAGTGGGTTTCCCCACTCTTTTTTTTGCAAAATATACATGACATGGTTATCTCGGTTAATAGTATACCATAGCAAATCCCGATTTGCAAAGACTTTTCCAGTCCACTAGAACAGTGACAATTGGTTTTGATCTGGCAAATCACCTAAACAACCTTGACTATCTAAATACTCAATAATTGTTTTAGAAACCTTACTGCGCTGTTGTAAATCTTCTTTTGATAAAAACTCACCATTTTCACGTGCTTCAACAATACTTATGGCTGCATTTGTACCAAGACCAGGTATTGCATTAAATGGAGGAATCAACGTATCTCCATCAATAATAAAGTCCGATGCATGCGAACGATATAAATCAACTTTTTGGAATGAATAACCACGTTCGCACATTTCAAGCGTCATTTCTAATACCGTTAATAAACTCTTCTCTTTAGGAGAAGCATCTAATCCTTTTTGTGCAATTTCATCAATTCTCGCACGGATTGACGCTGACCCTTTTACCATTGCCTCTACATCAAAGTCATCTGCACGTACTGTAAAGTATGCTGCATAGAATAGAAGTGCAAAATGTACTTTGAAGTAAGCTATACGTACAGCCATTAGTACGTAAGCCGCCGCATGGGCCTTAGGAAACATGTACTTAATCTTTTTACAAGAATCAATATACCAACCAGGTACATTGTTATTGCGCATTTCCTCTTCCCATTCTTCCGGTACACCTTTACCTTTACGTACCGATTCCATGATTTTAAACGCTAAAGATGGATCTAATCCTTGGTAAATCAGATAAACCATAATATCATCACGACAACCGATAACTTCGCTTAGTGTACATGTACCGTTGTAAATCAATTCATTCGCATTACCAAGCCATACGTCTGTACCGTGGGATAGTCCAGAAATTTGGACAAGCTCCGAGAATGTCGTTGGCTTTGTTTCCTCTAACATCTGCCTTACGAATTTCGTACCAAACTCCGGAATGCCAAGTGTACCTGTTTTACAATTAATTTGTTCTTCTGTTACACCTAACGATTCTGGACCAGAGAAGATTTTCATTACTTCTGGATCATCTGTCGGTATTGTTTTCGGATCCACGCCACTTAAATCTTGCAGCATACGAATAACGGTCGGATCATCGTGTCCCAGAATATCCAGTTTTAATAAATTATCATGAATAGAGTGGAAGTCAAAATGTGTCGTTCTCCACTCCGCCCCTACCGAATCGGCAGGAAATTGAATCGGTGAAAAATCAAAAATATCCATGTAATCTGGCACAACGATAATTCCACCTGGATGCTGTCCTGTTGTACGTTTTACCCCTGTGCAACCGGCGACAAGACGATCAACCTCAGCATTCCGAATGGTTAAGTTATGATCAGATGCATAGCCTTTTACATAACCATAAGCTGTTTTCTCCGCAACCGTACCAATTGTTCCAGCACGATATACATAATCCTCACCAAACAGTACTTTCGTATAGTTATGGGCACGTGGTTGGTATTCTCCGGAGAAATATAGTGATAGGTAAGCATTTGATATTATCTCCAGCTTTTCCCCCACTCCACACCGTGCGTGAGGCTTTCACACTCACACGGCGTTCCATCGTTAACTCTGTCGAAGTTTATAAGCTAAGTTTTGGATTTCCTACTTCCGTTCTCAGCTTATTTAATTTGTTTAAAGCTTTCTTTTCAAACTTGGCTAACATTTTTTTGTAATCTTTATTTGCAAGAGGGTCTTTATTATGAATTAACATATGATATTTCTTATTGATAATAATTAAGTTATCATATTCATCACTACCGCCTTGAGCTGTTGAATTGATGTGATGACATATAGCATTATGAGGAGTCAATCGTTCCCCTGTTATTCCACAACATCCTTTTTGCGCAACATATTTACTTAAGCGGTTGTTTTCATACAGAACACTTTTTGCTTTATATATTCCTTTACGAAACATTTCGATTTCCCGCACAGACACACGCTTTATCTCTTTATGAATTGATGCCCTATCCTTTTCATTATAAACGGAGAAGTTAGGATCTCTTTGACCTCGTATATCATGTCGAATTGCTTCAATAGGATAGACCAGTAATCCATTACTTTTAAACCTTGGACAATTATAATCTCCATAGAATTTATCAATGATATTATTCATTTCCTTTGTATAAACAAAGATGTTTCTGAACATCAATGATTTTATATTCGGATGAATTTTATGTCTTATCTCATTAAAATCTTGAGAAATTCTGGTCGCGATTTTGTAGTAGTTATGCAATCCAAGAATATTCGAATTAAAATTCATCACTTTTTCTGGAGTGGGACTTTTCCTCATCTTAACGAGTTGATGGCGGATAACGCCTAATACCTTCTCTTTTGCTTTCGGGTCCATCTTTGAGTTTACGATATAGCCTGTTTTGGCATTTCCTTTTTGAACGGCTCTAAAACGAATCCCTAAAAAATCTGTACCGTTTTTCCGTAAGTTTGTGATTTTACTTTTTTCTTCACTTATCTCAAGACCTAATCTTTCCTTAAGCCATGTTTCAACCGCTATTTTAATCTTTCTAGCGTTTTCGTAGGAATTTGTGAAGATTTTAAAGTCAGCCGCATATCTTACTAAATACATTGGTTTTAACCTTGTCTTTTTAAGTGCATCCGTTTTATTACGTTTCAATTTGTAAGGCACTCTCGTCGGTTTTGTTTCCCATTGGTTTGACACCCACCAATCAAGTTCATTTAATACAACATTGGCTAGCAATGGAGATAAAATACCACCTTGAGGAGTCCCTTTAACAGGAATACCTTCGCTTGTAATTTCCGCCTTCAGCATTTTTTTGATGATGGATAAAACACTTTTGTCCCGTATTCCAATTGTCCATAGCTGCCTCATTAACTTTTTATGATTAACGTTATCAAAGAAACCTTTAATATCTATATCCACTACAAAATGTTGGTGACTGTGATTGACCATATGATAACACCTAGCTAAAGCGTCATGAGTGCTTCGTTTTGGTCGAAAACCATAGCTTTGCGGATGAAACTTCCCTTCAACAATCGGTTCCAAAATTTGCAGGAACATTTGCTGAATTAATCGGTCTTCAATCGTCGGAATTCCTAGAGGTCGCATTTTCCCGTTTGGCTTTGGTATAAACACACGTCTTACTGTGTGTGGCATGTAGTTTTCCAATCTCTTCTTCGTTAATCTGATTAGCTTGTCAGCATCTATTTTATTAAGATGTTTCATTGTGTGTCCATTTGTACCTTTCGTTTTACTCCCCGTGTTGCTTTTTAAATTACGAAAGGCTAATCGAATGTTTTCTTCAGAAACAATCAGCTCATAAATGTTTTTGAAATATCGACCCTTTTTGCTCTCTTCATAAAGATTATCAAAAGTTGATTGTAAGCCAAAATATTCATTGTTTCTTACTTTTTGAATCATTAAGTCAGCCAACTAATCACTTCCTTATGAAGTTTTCGTTTCTCTTTTGTCATACACGAATCTGACTTTTGTAGGTTTTGTTTCGACGTTAACGACTTGTGCCCTTCCCTCTGAAATGTTTTTATCCTCCGACTTATTGGTTATTCAGTCATCTTCAGCATTTCATTAAGCGGTACTACGGCACTACTGCCACTTTCATAAAATGTGTTATAGCATTTGCCTTTCCACATACCATCGTCATCGAAGTGCAACCTTCTCTTATGTCGAAAGCTTCACACGTTCCACTATTCCTATCTGTACATAATTCCCTTAGGCTCCCCCTAAATTCCGCCAAGCTTGACTGTGCCTGTAACACAGTATGGATTTTCATAACCAAACGCTTACTCATCCACACTTGGAAGTCCTCTTTAGACCCCGTTACATTTCTGTAACGTGACATTCACGAAAAGTCAGTCGAGGGTTCGTCCCAGTGATTCTACTGATTCTAACCGTAGGAATTTTATAGACACCAGACCTATCATTCACAAAAGATTTATATCTCCCTTTCCTCGTCTTTTACGTTAGGGTGAATTTCAGCCTACTTTAACGGGCTTCAAACGATGTTGATGTTTGCAATATCGCTATCGCTTGCCGTAGCTTCAGTGAGTATGTTTCAGGGCGTTACTCCATCATTCCATACTTCGGAATAGCAGTTCTACTAGCAGATGCTAGTGCTTAACCTTTTCAGTTAAGAACGTGTCGCACTCAAATCGATATCCGGTACCTTATCTCCTTTAAAACCAAGGAACGTTTCGAACGGAATATCATGTCCATCTTTTACATATGGAATATTACATGTTGGACACTCCTTATCAGGTAAGTCAAAACCAGAACCTACAGAACCGTCATTGAAGAACTCTGATTGCTTACACTTCGGACATACATAATGCGGAGGTAATGGATTTACTTCTGTAATCTCCATCATTGTCGCAACGAATGATGATCCCACCGATCCACGCGAACCTACAAGATAACCATCTACAAGCGACTTTTTCACAAGCTTATGTGAAATTAAGTAGATAACGGCAAATCCATGTCCAATGATACTTTTTAATTCTTTTTCCAGACGAGCTTCTACGATTTCTGGTAGTTTTTCCCCATAAATGCTACGCGCCATTTTATAACTCATATCACGCGTTTCATCGTCTGCTCCTTCAATTTTCGGTGTGTACAAATCATCTTTTACTGGATGAACGTCACCAATCAATGATGCAATCTTTTGTGTATTGGCCACAACAATTTCTTTTGCTTTCTCTTCTCCTAAGAACGAGAAGCAATCTAGCATTTCATCTGTTGTGCGAAAATATACAGGCGGCAATGAATGACGATTTAATGGATTTGCCCCGCCCTGTGAGCTTACTAAAATTTTACGGTACATTGCATCTTCTGGATCAAGATAATGTACATTTCCTGTAGCAACAACTGGTTTACCTAATGTTTCACCCAATTTTACTAAATTAGAAATGATTGTTTTTAATTGTCCTTCATCTCGAACTAACTCACGCTCTACTAAATGACGCAACACCACTGGAGGCATAACCTCAATGTAATCATAGAACTGTGCAATTTCCTCTACCTCTTCAGGAGCCTTTTGCATCATTGCTTCAAAAACTTCTCCTTTATCACAAGCTGTACCAACTAATATACCTTCTCGATATTTTTTTAATAATGATCTTGGTACTCGTGGTACACGGTAGAAATAATTGATATGTGAATATGAAACAAGTTTGTATAAGTTTTTCAAACCTTCATCGGATGTTGCAAGCAAAGTGACATGACTCGGCCTTCCGCGTTTATACGCATCACCTTGTCCCATGCTATCATTTAATTGATCGTGATATTCAAAACCCTTTTCAATGGCATCTTTCAACATTTTTACAAGTAAATATCCCGTTGCTTCCGTATCATAAATCGCACGGTGATGTTGCGTTAATTCAATGTCGAGTTTTTTACACATCGTATTTAAGCGATGATTCTTCATTTCTGGGAATAAGAACCTAGCTAACTCTAATGTATCAATAACTGGGTTTTTAGGCTTGTCTAAGCCACATTTCTTAAATCCTACATTTATGAATCCCATATCAAAACTTGCGTTATGAGCAACAAGTGTATGATCACCCATCCACGCTTCAAACTTTTCAAATACTTCTCCTACTTCTGGCGCATCAGTCAACATGTCATCTGTAATACCAGTTAACTCAATAATCGTAGCTGATAGCGGTTGATGTGGGTTCGCAAAAGATTCAAAGCGATCAATAATTTCACCGCCTTTGACTTTTACTGCTGCTAATTCAATAACAGTATCATACACAGCCGATAACCCTGTCGTTTCGACGTCAAAGACAACGTATGTTTCATCAGCAAGCAACCTGTGTTCTTCGTTATAGGCAATTGGGACACCGTCATTTACTAAGTTTGCTTCCACTCCATAAATGACTTTTATGCCGGCTTTTTTCCCTGCAGAATATGCTTCTGGGAATGATTGTGCAACAGCATGGTCTGTAACAGCAATCGCTTCATGTCCCCATTTTCCAGCTTGCGCAACAAGTTTAGATACTGAGGTAACAGCATCCATTTGACTCATTGGTGTGTGCAGGTGAAGCTCTACTCGTTTTTCTCCTTCAGGCGCTTTATCTTTACGAGAAGGTCCTGTTATTTCGTTAATATCGTTGGCAATCATAACTAGATCACGAACAAACGTATCATTTTGAACCGAACCTCGTGCTTTTATCCACATTCCTTTTTTCAAGGATTGCAGCAACGGAATATCTTCTTTATCACGTGAGAACATTTTTATCATAATGGAATTCGTATAATCCGTTATTTTTAACGTTAATAACGTACGTCCACTACGAAGCTCTTTTGTTTCCACATGGAAGACATAACCTTGGACCGTTTTTCGTCTTTCTTCATCTTGGATTTCGCGCAGCGACGTAATTTCTTCATCAGACTTAATGAGGTAACCAAGTACAATCGGTCCTTCATGTACAACGTCGCTTTCTTCAGTTTGCCTCTTGGCCATTTCTTCCATAGCTTGTATCACACGCTGACGATCCTCTTGCTGCGTTTGTTCACGAAACTTTTGAACTTCCTCTTCATTCTGTTTTATATTGGTTTCAAGCTGAAAACGCGGAAATCCAAACACTTCATATTGATCACCTACTGGCTTTGCAAGATTTTTCTTTAACGCAGTAGATTCCAACTCATTATTCACATTTAGTAACAACTTCACTCCATTTACATGCGGAAGTTGCTTTTTTAAATACGCAAACATAGGTGAAAATATAATTCGCTCTGTACAAAGTGGCCAATATGCCTTGACCTGTTCTTCCGTAAACTGTTTATTTTCTGTTTCTAGTGCAAATGACGTTTTTGCAATATGAGAAAATGACTGCTTGAGCTGTGCTTCTAGCAATTCATATAATTCTGTTGGTAAAATACGTGGCACCTGTAAGTCAAAATGCCAGCTTTTATTTGCTTTATCAACAACTAGCTTCTGAATACCACCACCTTGTAAATATTGATTGATAAGGTCTTCCGGTATTTGCAACTGCTGGAGCAAAATTTGAAATCGCTCTTGTTGTTCATTTGTTAACGACATAAGCAACCTCCTTCCATCTGCTATTATAAATTGAAATGCTCCCTTCAGCAAAGAAAGGTTTCTTCCTTCTTCTCAAAAAAAGCTTACTCTACAAAGAAAGAGAAGTACCTCATTACGAGGTACCTCTTCTTATTTTAAAATATTAACGATATATGTGTGAAGTTCTTCAACTTTTACTTCTGCAGATTCGTTTGTCGCACGTACTTTCACTTCCACAATACCTTCATCTGCTTTTTTACCAACTGTTACGCGAACCGGAAGACCAAATAAATCCGCATCAGCAAATTTAACACCTGCACGCTCTGCACGATCATCTAATAATACTTCATAACCTTGCTCTTGTAATGAACTGTATATATTTTCGCCCACTTCACGCTGTGCATCAGATTTCATATTAACTGGAATTACATGTACATGGAACGGTGCAACTGCTTTTGGCCAAACTAAACCATTCTCGTCATTAAATTGCTCAGCGATTGCTGCTACTGTACGAGAAACACCAATGCCATAGCAACCCATGATAAGTGGTTTCATTTTTCCATTTTCATCTAAGAATGTCGCATTCATCGCTTCACTATAGCGTGTTCCTAATTTAAATACATGTCCTACTTCAATACCACGAGCAAAACGAATTGTTCCGTTTCCATCCGGAGATTGATCTCCTTCTTGAATGAAGCGTAAATCTGTATATTGACTTACCTTAAAGTCACGTTCTGGATTTACATTTACATAGTGGAAGCCTTCTTCATTTGCACCACAACAACCATTTGCAATTGCAGCTATCGCATGGTCAGCAATAACTTCAACATCACCTGTAACACCAATTGGTCCTAAAGAGCCTACTTCACAATTTAATAGGTTTCTTACCTCTTCGTGTGAAGCAAGTTCAACAACTGAAGCACCGTATACGTTCTTCACTTTTACATCATTTACTTCATGATCTCCACGCACAAGAACAACAACGAATTTTTCATCTACTTTAAACACCATTGATTTAATGCACTGAGATGACTCAATGTTTAAGAATGTAGATACTTCTTCAATTGCCTTTTGATCTGGCGTTGCTACTTTTTCAAGCGCTTTTTCCGCTTCATCACTCTTTGTATAAGAAGCAACAACAGGAGCCATTTCAATATTTGCTGCATAATCAGATGTATCAGAATACGCGATTGTATCTTCTCCTACATCGGATAACGCCATAAATTCATGAGTATCTTTACCGCCCATCGCTCCAGAATCTGCAATAACTGCACGGAAGTTCAAACCACAACGAGCAAAGATATTAGAATACGCTTGGAATAGACGGTTATAAACTTCATCTAAACTTTCTTGTGTTGCATGGAAAGAATACGCATCTTTCATTAAAAATTCTCTTCCGCGTAATAAACCAAAACGTGGTCGTTGCTCATCACGGAATTTTGTTTGGATTTGGTATAGTGTTAAAGGCAGCTTTTTGTAAGACTTAATCTCATCACGTACAAGATCTGTAATAACTTCTTCATGCGTTGCTCCTAATGCAAACTCACGATTGTTACGATCTTTCATACGCATTAACTCAGAACCGTAAGAATACCATCGACCTGATTCTTGCCATAACTCAGCAGCTTGTAATGCTGGCATTAATAATTCTACCGCTCCCGCTCGTTCCATTTCCTCACGAACAATATGTTCTACTTTATGCAATACTTTCAGCCCAAGTGGTAAAAAGCTATAAATACCAGAAGCGTTTTGACGCATAAATCCCGCGCGAAGCAGCAATTGATGACTTTTAATCTCAGCATCTGCTGGCACTTCACGTAATGTAGGACTAAATACCATACTTTGTTTCATCTATTCGCACCTCTTTAATTTACTCTAATACGCAGTAAAACCCCTCACCTCAAATTAGGTGAGGGATTACAACTCTCAGAGCTCTATTCATTTCATTCACTATCCACAACAGATATTGTGAAATTCACACTTACTGCAAGTTTTACTCTATTTTATAAGAAAAACTTGCGAATGTCATTCCACGTTACAACTAACATAAGTAACATTAATAACGCAAACCCAATAAAGTGCACCATTCCTTCTTTTTGGCGATCAATCGGTTTCCCGCGCAATGCCTCAATTAAGAAGAAGAACAAGCGTCCTCCATCAAGAGCTGGAACCGGTAATAAGTTGAATAAACCAAGATTTATACTTAAAACCGCCGCCAAACTTAGAACACGTGTGATTCCATAGTCCACGACTTGGTCTGTTAAATTATAAATTCCTACAGGACCTGATAAATCATTAATAGAAAACTGACCTGTAACCAATTTTATAATGGAGTCAAAAATAAGTTTCGTCCATGTATACGTCTGTTCAAAACCTGATTTAATAGAACCAAAAATAGATTTCTCTACAGGGGAATATACACCAATTCTACCAACCTTTTCTTTCCCCTCTTTATCAGCTGTTGGCGTTACTTTTACATTAAATTGTTCGCTGTCACGTTTTACATGAAGCGTAATTTCTTTATTTGGGTTTTCACGTACAATCGCTACAACATCTTTCCATGTATTCGTGTCTTTCCCATCGATTGCTTGAATCATATCATCTTGTTTCAATCCCGCTTGTTCTGCAGCACTATCTTTCATTACTTTTCCAACCATCGGTTTATCAACAGGAACACCTTGTACAAATCCAAGGATCACGAAAATAACAAATGCAAGGACAAAGTTCATAGCAGGACCTGCAAAAATTGTTAACGCTCGCTGTCCTAATGTTTTAGAACCAAACTGTCTGTTAAACGGAGCAATTTGTATCTCTTCTCCCGCAGAAACAATACGAGCTTTTTCATTTATACGGAATGTTTGCAATTCTTCCTCGTACTCTTCGTAACCAGCGATTGTGAGACTATGTTCTAAATCAGCTTGTTCTACTTCAATCACGCGAACATTCGGATACTTTTCGCGCCCGTCTAAAACTAATTTTACAACCTCTTCGTTTTCATTTAATACAAGTCCCACTTTTTTACCTGGTTTTAATTCAACTGTTTCCGCATCTTCGCCAGCCATTCTAACATAGCCTCCAAGAGGCAGCAGTCGAACCGTATAAACTGTTTCATTCTTTTCAAATGAAAATATTTTTGGCCCAAAGCCAATTGCAAACTCGCGACATAAAATACCAGCTCTTTTTGCGAAATATAAATGCCCTAGCTCATGGAAAAATACCAGTGCACCAAAAATTAATATAAAGGCAATCGCTGTATTCAATTCCATAACCACCTTTGCTAAATTTGTTCCATCACAAACCGTCTTGTGGCCGCATCAATTTCCTGAATTTCTTCTAAGCTCGGACGTGCAATGACATTGTGATGGTGCATTGCTTTTTCAATGAGGTCTTCTACTGCTAAGAAACCAATTTTCTTTTGTAAAAAGGCTGCTACAGCTACTTCATTTGCTGCATTCATTACAGCTGGCATGCTCCCACCCGTCTTCCCAGCTTCATATGCAAAACGTAGGCAACGGAAACGCTCTTGATCCATTTTTTCAAAATGCAGCGTTCCGATTTCCCATAGATTTAACCGTTTTGTATCTGAAAGAGGTAACCTGTCAGGATATGTAAGTGCATATTGAATTGGTACACGCATATCTGGTGAGCCGAGCTGCGCCATTACACTACGATCTTCAAATTCAACCATAGAATGAATAATGCTTTCTTTATGTAAAACAACATCGATTTGCTCATAAGGAATGCCGAAAAGCCAATGTGCTTCAATTACTTCCAGCCCCTTATTCATCATTGTAGCAGAATCAATTGTAATTTTCGAACCCATTGACCAGTTCGGATGACGAAGCGCATCTTCTACTGTCACATGATGCAATTCATCTCTCGTTCTATCACGAAAACTCCCGCCTGAAGCAGTGATAATTAAACGAGAGATTCTTTTTTCATTTTCTCCATTCAAGCATTGAAAAATAGCTGAATGTTCACTATCTACTGGAAGTAATGACACATTGTGTTTTCGCGCCGCTTCCATGACAAGGTGTCCTGCAGTTACTAATGTTTCTTTATTTGCAATTCCAATTGTTTTTTTTGCCTCAATTGCACGAAGTGTTGGTAACAATCCTACACTACCTACAACAGCATTTATTACAACTTCTGCTTCTGGATGAAGAGCTACCTCTAATAACCCCTTGTCACCATATACTACTTTTGTATTTCCAGAAACGGATTGTAAGCTTACAACATCCTCTTCTCTTTGTACAGAAACAAGCTGAGGAGAAAATTCTTGAATCACTTTTACTGCGTAATCGATATTTTTCCCTACAGAAAAAGCAACGAGACGGAATTGGTCTGGGTGCATGCGCAATACATCTAACGTTTGCGTTCCAATTGATCCACTTGCACCTAATAAACTAATGTTTTTCATGACTTCAACCCCTCGTTCATTTATTAAATGTATTGTAATAAGAAATATAGAATTGGTAAAACAAACAGCCAGCTATCTGTTCGATCTAATATACCGCCATGGCCAGGTAAAATTTTACCTGAATCCTTCACGCCATAATGCCGCTTAAATGCAGACTGTACTAAGTCACCAATTTGTCCAAAAATAGAAATTGCGATTGTAGCAACAATTAAAATTCCCACACTGTTTTCAACTGGGTAAAACATATTATATACAAACGCAACAACAATACCACAAACAATACCGCCTAATGAACCTTCTATCGTTTTATTCGGACTAATCTCTGGCCACAATTTTCTTTTTCCAATTGCTTTCCCTATGAAATATGCGCCTGAATCAGTTGCCCAAATGACAAATAATGCATAAAACACATATTTGATTCCCAATATTCTTGTCTCATTTAAATATAAGAATCCCATTGCAACATATGTTGTTGCCATAAGTAAAAATGCAGCATTGTCAAAAGTAAATGTATTCTTCGAAAGGACTGTATATGATAAAAGTAATAAAACAATCACAAATGTGATTTCCAATTTATCTAATCCAATCCACTCAAACAATCCTGATGCATTACTTGGAACTAAAATAATCCACAATAATAATGCAGCTAAAACTGTTGGTACCGAAATAAGTGTAAGCTTGTTCATACGAATTAATTCATATAATCCTATAGAAGCGAGTGCATACACTAAAGCTGTAAAAGGCACGCCACCGTAAATTACGATGGGAATGAATAGCGCGGCAGCAATCACTCCAGTAATAATTCTCTGTTTCACTACCAAACCCTCTCTTTCTACACGCCTCCGAATCTGCGCCCTCTATGTTGAAAGTCTGTAATCGCGTTTAACAAATGTTCCTCGGTAAAATCTGGCCAATACACATCTGTAAACCAAAGCTCCGAATACGCAATTTGCCATAGCATGAAATTACTAATACGTAGTTCTCCACTTGTACGAATAAGCAAATCCGGATCAGGTAAAGTACTTGTCATTAAGTATGAAGAAATCATTTCTTCATTTATATCTTCTGAACGAACTTTCCCTTTTTCACTATCTTTCATCATCTGTTGCACAGCAGAAACGATTTCATCGCGACTTCCATAGTTTAACGCAAAATTGAGAATTAATCCCGTGTTCTCTTTTGTATCTTCCATGGCTTTTTCCATCGCTCTGCGCGTATGCGTAGGAAGACGATCTTTTTGTCCAATCACTCGAATTTGTACATTTTCTTCAATCAATTCTGGTAAAAATGTACCTAAAAATTCTTCTGGAAGCTTCATTAAATAATCGACTTCCTTTTTCGGTCTTTTCCAGTTCTCAGTAGAAAAAGCATAAAGAGTCAGCACTTTTACATCAAGTTTACTAGCAAATTTCGTAATCTTTTTTACTACTTGCATTCCTTCATGATGTCCAGCAATGCGAGGCATCGCTCTTTTCTTTGCCCACCTTCCATTACCATCCATAATGATTGCAATGTGCTCTGGGATATGTCCCTTTTTCACTTCTTCAATGAGATGATCAAACGATGTGACCTTTTTACCTTTAAAAAAAGGAAACTTTTTAAACATCATTCATACCCTCCAACAAGCAGACGTATGCCTAAAAGTGTAAAAAGACCCCCTTAAGAAGAGGGTCATATTTGCGAAGGTATCGCTATTACACTTCCATGATTTCTTTTTCTTTGTTTTTTGCGATTTCGTCAACCTTTGCAATATACTTATCCGTTTCTTTTTGGATATCTTCTGTATATCCTCTTAAGTCGTCTTCTGTAATCTCGCCAGCTTTTTCAAGCTTTTTAAGGTCATCATTACCATCACGACGTACGTTACGAACAGCAACTTTTGCTTCTTCAGCGTATTTTTTCACAACTTTAACAAGATCACGACGACGCTCTTCTGTTAATGCTGGGAATGCAATGCGAATTACTGAGCCATCGTTAGAAGGATTTAAGCCTAAATCTGCTTTTAAGATTGCTTTTTCAATATCACCGATAGAAGTTTTATCATAAGGTTGAATTACAAGTAAACGTGCTTCTGGAACTGTAATGTTCGCTAACTGCACAACAGGTGTTGGTGCACCGTAGTAATCAACTTGTACCTTATCTAATACAGACGCGTTTGCACGACCAGCACGAACTGTTGCTAATTCACGTGAATAAGCAGCAACTGCTTTTTCCATTTTTTCATTTGCAGCTTTTAATACTTGTTGACTCATATTTATTTCCCCCTTACAATTGTTCCAATATTTTCGCCTAAAACGGCACGTTTAATGTTTCCTTTTTCCATAACCGAGAATACAATTAATGGAATATCATTATCCATACATAATGAAGAAGCAGTAGAATCCATTACACCTAAACCTTCTTTTAATACATCTAAGTATGTAAGTGATTCATATTTCGTAGCTGTTTCATCAACAGATGGATCTGCACTATACACACCATCTACATTGTTTTTCGCCATTAAAATAACATCCGCTTCGATTTCCGCTGCACGTAATGCTGCAGTTGTATCTGTAGAGAAGTATGGGTTACCTGTACCTGCTGCAAAAATAACAACACGTTTCTTCTCTAAGTGACGAATTGCTTTACGACGAATGTAAGGTTCTGCCACTTGACGCATTTCAATAGAAGTTTGAACACGCGTTTGAATTCCAATGTTCTCCAAGCTATCTTGAAGAGCTAATGAGTTCATAACTGTCGCTAACATGCCCATGTAGTCCGCTCCTGCGCGATCCATGCCCATTTCACTACCAATTTTCCCACGCCAAATGTTACCGCCACCAACAACAACAGCAACCTCTACATCAAGTTCTGCAATTTCTTTCACTTGTTCTGCAACTGATTTAATAACAGATGGATTAATTCCAAACCCTTTTTCACCAGCTAAAGCTTCACCGCTTAGCTTTAAAACGACACGATTATATTTCGGTTTACTCATAATGAACCTCCAATTGCTTACATCTTTATTTTAAAAAAGGGAACACAATGTGTTCCCTAATCTGTATTAGTTGCTACCTTTTACTTGGTTCATTACTTCTTCAGCAAAGTTGTCTTCGCGTTTTTCGATACCTTCACCAACAGCGTAGCGAACGAATCCTTTTAATGTGCCGCCTTTAGACTCAACGAACTGACGAACTTTCATATCAGGGTTTTTAACGAATGCTTGGTCAAGTAAGCAAATCTCTTCGAAGAATTTGCCAAGACGACCTTCAACCATTTTCGCAACGATTTTTTCTGGCTTGCCTTCGTTTAAAGCTTGTTGTGTTAATACTTGACGCTCATGCTCAACTTCTTCAGCTGTTACAGCATCGCGGTCGATGTATTTAGGGTTAACTGCTGCAATGTGCATTGCTACATCTTTAGCAGCTGCTTCATCTGTAGAACCTTCAAGAACTGTTAATACACCAATGCGTCCACCCATGTGTAGGTAAGCACCGAATGCATCTGCATCAGTTTTTGATACGATTTCGAAGCGACGAAGTGTAAGTTTTTCACCAATTTTAGCGATTGCTTCGTTGATGTACTCTTCTACTGTTTTGCCATTTGTAATTGTTTGAGCCATAGCTTCTTCAATGTTAGCAGGTTTGTTAGCTAATAAGTGAGCAGCTAATTCTTTAATTAATGTTTGGAAACCTTCGTTTTTCGCAACGAAATCAGTTTCAGAGTTTAATTCTAAGATTAAACCGTCGTTACCGTTTGTTTCAATGAAAGTTAAACCTTCAGCAGCGATGCGGTCTGCTTTTTTAGCAGCTTTTGCAATACCTTTTTCACGTAAGAAATCAATTGCTTTCTCCATGTCGCCGTTAGTTTCTGTTAAAGCTTTTTTGCAGTCCATCATACCTGCGCCAGTTTTTTCACGAAGTTCTTTTACCATTTGTGCAGTGATTGCCATACTTTTCATCCTCCTAAAATATGTATTTATACCTTTTGAAAAGGTGTTTATACCTTAAAAAAGGTGATAAAAGGCCGAACCCCTTATCACCTTTCCAAATTTGTTACGCAGTAACAGTTTCTTCACCTTGTTTTGCTTCAAGGATCGCGTCTGCCATTTTAGATGTAAGAAGTTTTACAGCACGAATTGCATCATCGTTTGCTGGAATTACGTGATCGATTTCGTCTGGATCACAGTTTGTATCAACGATACCGATGATTGGAATGTGTAATTTGCGTGCTTCAGCAACTGCGATACGCTCTTTACGAGGGTCTACTACGAATAATGCACTTGGAAGACCTTTCATATCTTTAATACCGCCTAAGAATTTTTCAAGACGCTCTAACTCTTTTTTAAGTTGAACAACTTCTTTCTTAGGAAGTACATCGAATGTACCATCTTCTTGCATTTTTTCGATATCTTTAAGACGCTTGATACGTTTTTGGATTGTTTGGAAGTTTGTTAAAGTTCCACCTAACCAACGTTGGTTAACGAAGTACATTCCAGCACGAGTTGCTTCTTCTTTGATAGCTTCTTGTGCTTGTTTTTTTGTACCTACGAATAAAATGTCGCCACCTTCAGCAGCGATGTTACGCATTACGTTGAAAGCTTCTTCAACTTTTTTCACAGTTTTTTGTAAGTCGATGATGTAGATACCGTTACGCTCTGTGAAAATGTAACGTTTCATTTTTGGGTTCCAACGACGAGTTTGATGTCCGAAATGAACACCAGCTTCAAGCAATTGCTTCATAGAAATTACTGACATAATTTAGTTCCTCCTAAATGGTTTTTGATATCCTCCGTTTACTTCATCTTTAAGTGAAACTACAAACGTAGCACCAACACTTAAATCAGTAAACGTGTATACTTTGTACTGACACCACTGCTTACTATATCATAATGAAATATTACAATCAAGTCGAAAATGCGAACAATGTAAAACTTTCTTTTTGATTATGATTTTACTCATCTTTTTTCTCTGCTTCAATTCCAGTATTACCGCATTTTTTCTATTTTAAGCAACCTTGTCTACGAAATAAAACTAAGGTTTCCCTCACACAAACCCACAATAGATCTCTTGAAAAATAAAAAAGCTCTCCTCAGGCGAGGAGAGCTTTTCTTACAAATTAGTTTGTTTTTAATTTAGCAAGTTCATGTAAAAACTTGTCGTTTAATACTTTAATGTATGTTCCTTTCATACCTAAAGAACGAGATTCAATCACGCCTGCACTTTCTAATTTACGAAGGGCGTTTACGATTACAGAACGAGTAATTCCAACGCGATCAGCGATTTTACTTGCAACAAGTAAACCTTCTGTTCCATTTAACTCTTCAAAGATATGTTCAATTGCTTCTAATTCACTGTAAGACAATGAGCTAATCGCCATTTGAACAACCGCTTTACTACGAGCTTCCTCTTCAATTTCTTCTGCTTTTTCACGTAGAATTTCCATACCTACTACAGTTGAGCTGTACTCAGCAAGGATTAAATCATCATCTAAGAATTCTTGACCAAGACGAGCTAACACTAATGTACCTAGACGCTCACCACCACCAACGATTGGCACGATTGTAGTTAAACCTTGACCGAACAATTCTTTGTTTTCTACAGGGAAAGCTGTGTATTCACTATTCACATCTAAGTTTGGAGATGTTTCTGTAATATGGAATAAGCTTTGTGTATATTCTTCTGGGAATTGACGCTCTGCAAGCATTTGTTTCATGCGTTCATTCTCAATTTGTTGGTGAATTGCATATCCTAATAATTTACCGCGACGACTTACAACGAATACGTTCGCTTCAATTACTTCACACATTGTATCAGACATTTCTCTAAAGTTTACAGGCTTTCCTGCTGCTCTTTGTAATAAAGCATTTAATTTTCTCGTTTTTGCTAATAATTCCATTTCAAAAGTTCCTCCTACATGTTACTTACATATTTTTTCATCACTTGGAAACTAGGGCGAGTCACCTGATGATACTATTACAAAATAAACTGGCTCACATCTTTATTTTTAGCGATTGTCGCTAATTTTTCCTCTACATATTGAGGTGTTATCGTTATTTTTTCTAACGTAATTTCAGATGCTTCAAACGATAAATCTTCAAGAAGTTTCTCCATAATGGTATGAAGCCTTCTCGCTCCAATATTATCCGTATCTTGATTAACTTGATAAGCAATCTCAGCAATCTTACGAATAGCTTCGTCAGAAAATTCAATTTCTATACCTTCAGTTGCCAACAATGCTATATACTGCTTCACTAACGCATTGTCTGGTTCGATCAGAATTTTAACAAAATCATCTACTGATAATTTCGTTAATTCCACCCGAATCGGAAATCTCCCTTGCAATTCTGGAATCAAATCAGACGGTTTGGACATATGGAATGCGCCGGCTGCAACGAATAAAATATAATCTGTTTTTACTGATCCATATTTCGTTGCAACATTTGACCCTTCTACAATCGGTAAAATGTCACGTTGCACACCTTCACGCGATACGTCTACGCTATTCGACTGCTTACCAGCAATTTTGTCAATTTCATCAATAAAAATAATCCCGAGCTGTTCAGCACGATAAACAGCCTCTTGTGTAACTTCATCCATATCAATTAAGCGCTGTGCTTCCTCATTTGTCAAGACTTTTCTTGCTTCTTTTACAGAAAGTTTACGTTTTTTCGTTTTTTTCGGCATAAAACTTCCTAATGCATCTTGGAAATTCATCCCCATTTGTTCCATACCAGTTCCTTGTAGCATATCAAACATAGAAGACTGTTGTTCCGTCACTTCAATCGATACGACTTCCTCTTCAAGTAAACCGGCAGCAAGTTTCTTTTCAACTTCTCGGCGCTTATTTTCAATTTCTGCGTCGTCTTGTGTTTCAGATGTCTGACTAGAATTTTGATTCCCACCAAACAGCATTTCTAATGGATTTTTAAATCCTGTTTGTTTTTGTTGACTCGGTACTAAAATTTCAACAAGTCGTTGATTCGCTTGCTCTTCAGCTTTATCTTTAACCTTAACTACCATCTCTTCTTTTACAATACGAACGGACGTTTCTACAAGATCACGTACCATCGATTCTACATCCCGGCCGACGTATCCAACTTCTGTAAATTTGGTAGCCTCAACCTTAATAAAAGGTGCCCCAACGAGCTTCGCCATTCGTCGTGCTACCTCTGTCTTCCCGACACCTGTCGGTCCAATCATTAAAATGTTTTTCGGAGCAATTTCATCGCGCAAATCTTCCGCTAGCTTACTGCGACGATATCGATTTCTAAGTGCCACTGCAACCGCTTTTTTCGCATCCTTTTGACCAATAATATATTGATCCAATTTTTCTACAATTTGACGCGGAGTAAAATGTAAATGCATATAAAATGCCTCCCTTACGATTCTACAATTCTTCCACAATTATGTTGTGGTTTGTATACACACAAATATCGCCAGCAATCTCTAAACTTGCTTTCGCAATCTGTTTTGCTGTTAAATGTTCACTCGCATGTTGCTTTAAAGCACGACCAGCAGCAAGTGCATAATGTCCACCTGAACCAATCGCTAAAATACCATCATCTGGTTCGATTACTTCCCCCGTACCTGAAACGAGAAGCAGTGTTGTTCCATCCATGACAATGAGCATTGCTTCCAATTGACGCAGCATCTTATCACCACGCCATTGCTTTGCCATTTCAACTGCAGCACGTTGTAAATTGCCATTGTACTCTTCTAATTTTCCCTCAAACATTTCAAAAAGAGTAAACGCATCCGCAACTGAACCTGCAAAGCCAGCTAACACTTTTCCCTGAAATAACTTTCGGACTTTGCGGGCTGTATGCTTCATCACAACGGCATTGCCAAATGTCACCTGTCCATCACCAGCCATTGCACACTTACCGTTATGGTGAATTGCAAATATCGTTGTAGCGTGGAAATTTCCCATAGAAAAAACTCCTTTATATGTTTTTATAGCTTTAAAAGCAATTTATGCCCGTGGGTGATGCTTCATGTAAACAGAACGCAATCTTTCTTTAGAAACATGCGTATAAATTTGTGTCGCTGATAAATTTTCATGACCCAATAACTCCTGTACAGTACGTAAATCAGCTCCTTCATCTAACATATGTGTAGCAAATGTATGCCTTAACATATGTGGACTTATTCGCATTGTAAGAGAAGCTTTCTTAATCAGTTCATTTAAAATATAACGCACACCCCGATCTGTTAACGGCGTACCCTTTGCATTTAAAAACACCATTTGAGAGTGTTCCTCATTTTTTTTAGATAACTGTTTTCTCCCGTTCTCTATATAAGTAATTAAAGCATCTTGTGCATAGCTTCCGAACGGAATATACCTTTGTTTTTTGCCTTTTCCCATTACAAGAATTGTTCCCACTGAAAAATCAATGTCAGTGAGTTGTAAATTTACACATTCACTCACACGAATCCCTGTTGCATACATGAGTTCTAATAGGGCTTGATTTCTTTGACCAAGCGGCGTTGTCGTATCAGAAACTTCAAATAATTTTTCCAACTCTTCAGCGTACAGGAACTTTGGGATTGACCATTCTTTTTTGGGGAGTGATGCAAGTGCAAACGGATTATCTTCGCGATACCCTTCACGCATCAAAAAACGATATAAACTTCGTAAGCTTGACACTTTCCTTGCGACAGATTTACGGGCTAACTTTTCATCGTGTAACGTCGTTAAGTACAAACGAACATCAACGTATGTAACATCTAAAAAAGAGGATATGCCTTCTCGCTCCATAAATTGCACAAAATGTTCTAAATCATTTTGATAACTTGCAATTGTATATTTTGAATAATTTCTTTCAATTTGTAAATATCCAACGAATAATTGTAACAATTTCTTCACATTCACATAACTCACCTCAATAAAGGCTACTAAATCGTATCACAATTCAGTAGCCTTTGCAAGAAATTTAACTAAATATTTACAAAATTTTGAATTATCTCTAAAGCTCGTGCTGCGTATGCTTCATTTCGTTCTTGTTTCTTTTTAATTTTCTTTTCTAGTGGTGTAAATAAACCAAAGTTTGCATTCATCGGTTGGAAGTTTTTTGCATTTGTTGCAGTAATGTAATTCGCCATACTCCCCATCGCAGTTACAGGTGGTAGTACAATAGGCTCTTCTCCTTGTACAACACGAGCTGCGTTAATACCTGCTAACAACCCTGAAGCAGCCGATTCTACATATCCTTCTACCCCTGTCATTTGTCCTGCAAAGAATAAATCATCACGGTACTTATATTGATATGTTGGACGAAGTAACTTCGGTGAATTAATAAATGTATTGCGATGCATTACACCGTAGCGTACAATTTCTGCATTTTCAAGTCCAGGAATTAATTGTAATACTTCTTTTTGTGGTCCCCACTTTAAATGCGTTTGGAATCCTACAATATTGTATAACGTTCCTGCCGCATCATCTTGACGCAATTGAACAACTGCATATGGTGTCTTCCCTGTTTTTGGGTCCTCTAATCCAACTGGTTTCATCGGACCAAATAGCAACGTCTGTCTACCTCTACCCGCCATAACTTCTACTGGCATACATCCTTCAAAGAAAACTTCTTTCTCAAATTCTTTCAATGGTACTGTCTCAGCAGCGATTAAAGCATCATAGAAACGGTCAAACTCTTCTTCTGTCATCGGGCAGTTTAAGTATGCTGCTTCCCCTTTATCATAACGAGATTTCAAATATACTTTATTCATATCAATGCTGTCCTTCTCTACAATTGGAGCAGCCGCATCATAGAAATAAAAATAATCTTCACCCGTTAATTCTTTCAACTGTGCAGAAAGATCAGGAGATGTAAGTGGACCTGTCGCGATAACAGTTGGTCCTTCTGGAATTTCTGTAACTTCTTCATTCATTACAGTTACATTCGGATGGTTTTTCACATATTCTGTTACTTTCGCCGCAAACTCATGACGATCTACAGCTAAAGCTCCTCCTGCTGGTACAGAGCATTCGTCAGCCGCACGAATGATAACAGAGTCCATTCGGCGCATTTCTTCTTTAATGACCCCAACAGCATTCGTTAATGTATTTGCACGAAGTGAATTACTACATACTAACTCAGCAAATTTATCTGTATGATGGGCTGGTGTTTGCCTTACAGGCCTCATTTCATATAACTTTACTTGGACACCACGTTTTGCGATTTGATAAGCAGCCTCGCTTCCCGCAAGACCTGCTCCAATGACGTTTACTACTTGTGTTGTCATATATATCACCTTTCCTTTTCTATCCCGAAAAAAATGTGAGCGGTTACGCTCACATTTGTTGTTCTTCTTCATAATCACACGAAATACATTGCACTTGAACGCCTTTTTTCAACTTCTTCTCTACAAGCATACCTTCACATTTTGGACATTTTCGGCCAATCGGCTTATCCCAAGATACAAAGTCACATTCTGGATATGTTCCACACCCATAGAAAAGACGTTTCTTTTTATTACTTCGACGTTCAATAATTTGCCCTTTATCACATTTCGGACAAGTTACACCGATTTCTTTTACAATCGGTTTTGTATTACGACAATCAGGGAAATTTGAACAAGCCATAAACTTTCCGTATTTACCCATTTTAAAGACCATTGGGTGATCACACAACTCACAGTCTTCCCCAGCTGGCTCATCTTTAATTTCTACTTCGCGCATTTCTTTCTCCGCTTTTTCCAAGCGCGGTTCAAAGCCTACGTAGAAATTGTCAACAATTTTTACCCAATTCGCTTTTCCTTCTTCTACTTCATCGAGACTTTGCTCCATATTGGCAGTAAATTCGATGTTAATAATTTCTGGGAAAAACTCTAAAATAAGTTCAATTACAATCTCGCCAAGTTCAGTAGGAACAAATCGTTTATTATCTAATGCGACGTATCCTCGCTTCTGAATCGTTTCGAGCGTTGGTACATAAGTCGATGGTCTCCCAATTCCAAGCTCTTCAAGCATTCGAACTAAACGGGCCTCCGTATAGCGTGGTGGTGGCTGTGTAAAATGTTGTTTCGGCTCTACATCTTTTGAAAATACAGTTTCTCCTATTTCTAAAGGAGGCAACATTTTATCTTTTTCTTCTGCACCATCATCTTGCGACTCCACGTACACCTTCATAAACCCTGGAAATTTCACTACCGATCCATTTGCACGGAATTGAACATTGTTATTAATGAGTCTAGCTGTAACAGTATCCATTATAGCAGATGCCATTTGACTTGCAACAAACCGCTCCCAAATCAATTTATACAAACGATGTTGATCACGACTTAAGAAACTTTTCAATTCATCTGGCTTTCTCATCACAGAAGTTGGACGAATTGCTTCGTGCGCATCTTGTGCATTCGCTTTTTTCGTTTCCTTCTTCTTCTCTGTCCCTATGTATTCCGAACCAAATGCATCAGTAATATAAGAACGAGCTTCTTCTTGAGCAGTTTCTGAGATACGTGTTGAATCTGTTCTCATATACGTAATAAGACCTACTGTTCCTTCTTTACCAATATCTATCCCTTCATATAGTTGCTGTGCAAGCATCATTGTTTTCTTTGCTCGCATGTTTAACTTACGCGCTGCCTCTTGCTGTAGGGAAGACGTTGTAAACGGTAATGCAGGATTGCGCTTTCTCTCTTTTTTCGTTACATTTTCAATCGAAAACGCATTGTCTTTCATTTGTCCAATTATGTCATTTACTTGTGCTTCATTTGTTAACTGAACTTTCTCTCCGTTTACACCGTAAAAAGATGCTTCAAATGTGTCTTTTCCTTTTACAAATTCTGTTTTAATTGTCCAGAATTCTTCAGGAATAAAGTTTTGAATTTCTTTTTCACGATCAATAATTAAACGAACCGCTACAGATTGTACGCGTCCTGCACTTAATCCTTTTTTGACTTTCTTCCATAATAAAGGACTAATATTGTAACCAACAAGACGATCAAGTATTCGTCTTGCTTGTTGTGCATCTACTAAATCCATATTAATTGCGCGAGGATGCTTAAATGATTCCTTGATTGCATCTTTTGTAATCTCATTAAACACAACCCGGCAATCCGATTCAACGTCCACATTTAACGTATTTGCTAAATGCCAAGCAATTGCTTCTCCTTCGCGGTCTGGATCGGCTGCGAGATAGACTTTTTTTGCTTTTTTTGCCGCTGATTTTAAATCTTTTAAAACGGGACCTTTACCACGAATGGTAATATACTTCGGAGTGAAGTTATTCTTTACTTCTATCCCCATTTGGCTTTTAGGTAAATCGCGAACATGTCCCATAGACGCGACGACTTTGTATTTTTTCCCTAAATATTTTTCAATGGTCTTCGCCTTAGAAGGCGACTCCACGATCACGAGGTAATCTGACATGCTAGTGCCTCCTTAAGAGGTGGATTCAAATCTTCATTAATCTTATTGATTTCTCTTGTTTTTGTCAATCAAGAATGAGTATAACATACAGTGCCAATCTACCATTTGTCAATAATTGTTTAATAAAAACATAAAAATATAAGATTAATTTAAAAATTCTTCAAGAATATCTTCTGCTTTTTGAACAAGTTTTGCCCCTTGCTGAATGAGTTGATTTGTCCCAATTGTACTATCTATAAACATAGGACCAGGAAGTGCAAACACTTCTCTATTTTGTTCTAAAGCAAGATCTGCAGTAATAAGCGATCCACTCCTTGCTTTCGCCTCCACAACTAAAACCCCTTTGCAAAGTCCACTTATAATCCGATTTCTTCTTGGAAAATACCATTTTCGTGGAGAATAATGCGGCGGATATTCCGTTAACAACAACATGTAATCTTTCCATATGTTATAAAATTGTTGATTTTCTTTTGGATATATATACTGTAAACCATGTCCTAATATTGCAATGGTCATGCTTTGCTGCTGCACTGTGATTTCATGGGCAATTGTATCAATCCCGCTTGCCAAGCCACTAACAATTAACCACCCTTTATCTATCAACGGTTGTAAAATGGGTTGTATACTCTCCTTCCCATATAAAGATGGTTTTCTTGTTCCAACTACCGCTAATTTATTCATTTTATTAAGGAGTTCTCTCTGTCCTTTTCCATATAAAACAAAGGGAGGATCTGGTATTTCACGTAACAGTTCTGGATAGTCATGATCCCATATTGTTACATAAAAAAGATGATTTTTTTCTAAATGATGAATACATTGAGAAGATGTTGATGTCTGTAAGAATTTCACTAATTCAGAAGATTTTTTCGAGGATAATCCTGTATATTTTTCAAAGTGTTCCGGGCCAAAATTATACATGTTCTTTACCTCTGGATCAATGTGTAACAAGTATTTTAACGCTTTCCAATGATCCGCTAACATATAGTGAAGATGAAGCAACCGTTCTCTTTTCACGATCATTCTCCTTACCCATAATTTTTATTATGTAAACAAAAAATGTGTAAAAAGACACCTTCTAACATGAAGGTGTCTTTCAAAAAGATTAATAGTTTTTACAAGTTTCGAATAATCCCTTTTCTTTTAAAACAGAGATTAATGTTTCACCCATAACAGCCGGTGTTTCGGCAACTTTAATACCACAAGCTTCCATTGTTTTAATCTTTTCAGCAGCTGTTCCTTTACCACCAGAAATAATAGCTCCAGCATGACCCATACGCTTACCAGCAGGTGCTGTTTGGCCGCCAATGAAGCCAACAACAGGTTTTGTCATGTTCGCTTTTACCCACTCAGCAGCTTCTTCTTCTGCTGTTCCGCCGATTTCACCAATCATAATAACAGCATGTGTTTCTTCATCTTCATTAAACGCTTTTAACGCATCAATAAAGTCTGTACCATTAACAGGGTCCCCACCAATACCTACAGCAGTTGATTGACCAATCCCCTCCTGTGTTAACTGATGTACAGCTTCATATGTTAATGTACCAGAGCGAGATACAATACCTACATGACCTTTTTTATGAATGTAGCCTGGCATAATACCAATTTTACATTCATCAGGTGTAATGACACCAGGGCAGTTTGGTCCAAGTAAACGTGTATGTTTACCAGCCATATATCTCTTTACGTTTACCATATCTAATACAGGGATTCCCTCTGTAATACATACTACTAAATCAATCTCTGCATCAACAGCTTCCATAATTGCATCAGCCGCAAAAGCGGGTGGAACGTATACAACTGAAGCGTTCGCGCCTGTTGCTTTCACTGCATCTTCTACTGTATTAAATACTGGTACACCTTCAATATCAGTGCCGCCTTTACCAGGTGTTACACCACCGACAATTTTCGTACCATATTCAATCATTTGTTTTGTATGGAATAAACCTTGAGAACCAGTAATACCTTGTACAATAACTTTTGTATCTTTATTAACTAATACGCTCATTTTTCTCCCCCGCTTTCTATTAGCCCACTAGTGAAACAATTTTTTGTGCACCGTCTGCCATAGATTCTGCTGCAACAATATTTAAGCCAGACTCATTTAAAATTTTCTTACCTAACTCTACATTTGTACCTTCAAGACGAACAACAAGTGGTAATTCAAGACCTACTTGTTTCGTTGCTGCAATAACACCTTCTGCGATTACATCACATTTCATAATGCCGCCAAAAATGTTAACGAAAATACCTTTTACATTTTTATCAGAAAGGATAATTTTGAATGCTTCTGTAACTTTTTCAGCTGTAGCACCGCCACCAACATCTAAGAAGTTAGCTGGATCACCGTGATAATGTTTAATAATATCCATTGTTGCCATCGCTAATCCTGCGCCGTTAACCATACAACCAATATTTCCATCTAAAGGAATATAGTTCAAGTCGTATTTAGAAGCTTCAATTTCTTTTGGATCTTCTTCATCAAGATCACGAAGTTCTAAAATATCTTTATGACGATATAATGCATTAGAATCGAAGTTTAATTTTGCATCTAATGCCATAACTTTCCCATCACCTGTTGTAACAAGTGGGTTAATTTCTGCAATAGAGCAATCTTTTTCGATAAATGCACGGTATAGACCCATCATAAACTTCACAGCTTGTCCTACAAGCTCTTTTGGAATATTGATATTAAATGCGATTCGGCGTGCTTGGAATCCTTGTAAGCCTACTGCAGGATCAATATATTCTTTAAAGATTTTTTCCGGTGTTTTTTCTGCTACTTCTTCAATTTCTGTTCCGCCTTCTTCAGACGCCATTAAAACAACTTGAGAAGTTGCACGATCTAAAACAAGACCTACATAATATTCTTTTTTAATATCGCATCCTTCTTCAATCAGTAAGCGTTTTACTTCTTTACCTTCAGGACCCGTTTGATGCGTAACAAGTGTAGTACCTAATATACTTTCCGCATATGTACGAACTTCTTCTAAATTTTTCGCAACTTTTACACCACCAGCTTTGCCGCGTCCACCAGCGTGAATTTGTGCTTTTACTACACATACATCTGTTCCTAATTCTTTTGCTGCTTCTACAGCTTCTTCTACTGTAAAGGCAACCTTCCCGTTTGGAACACTAACCCCATAGCTTCTAAGGACTGCCTTACCTTGATACTCATGGATATTCATAGTCCCATCCTCCCCCGTTTTCCTGGTTTACTCAAAAAGTTTTTTAATATTTAAAAACACTACATTGCCATTGTATAAAATGATTGCCATGCTGTCTACAATAAAGTGTCAGAAAACTGAAATCGCTTTATTCTTTTTTGAAAATAGTAATATTTGTATGCCAAAATAAAAAAATAAGCTGTAGGTTACAGCTTATTTTTGGATCATATCTTTAATTGGCGCAAATGTTTTCCGGTGTTCTTCTAGTACACCATATGTTTCGATTGCTTGCAAATGTTGTTTTGTTCCATAGCCCATATGCTGTTCAAAACCATATTCAGGGTGTTCCTTCCCTAGTTCCTTCATCATGCGATCACGCGTGACTTTCGCGATAATGGAGGCAGCTGAGATAGAAATACTTTTTGCATCTCCTTTGATAATGGATGTTTGTGAAATTGAAGTAGGAAGTTTCATCGCATCAATTAATAAATGCTCTGGTGTACACGATAAATTTGCAATTGCATCTAACATTGCTCGCTTGGTTGCTTGATAAATATTTATCTCATCAATAACCTGCGGTGATACAATTCCAACCCCAATTGCTACTGCTCTTTCTTTAATTTCATCATAGAAACGCTCCCGCTTCGCTTCACTTAGCTTTTTAGAGTCATTTAACCCTGGTATATAAAAATCTTCTGGAAGGACGACAGCGGCCGTAACAACAGGTCCAGCTAACGGCCCTCTTCCTACTTCATCAATCCCAGCAATATATAAGAGTCCCTGTTCACGTAATGCCTGTTCATATCGAGACATCTCTAAAAATTGTTCTCTTTCTTTTTGTACCTGTTCTTTTTGTTTGTGCCATTTCGCAATTAAATTTTGAACACCTTTCCGCTCATCTTTTATTAACATTTGAAATCGTTCATCTTCTTCTGCCGTAATTTCTTGTAATAAACATCCCACTTCTTTAATTGTTAATTTTTGCATTTTATGTACACTCCTTTTTAAAAACATCCAAAAAGAAAAGACGTACAAACGCACGTCTTCTTATACTTCTTCTACAAATTCATCTGGTGTTTCAAATGTCATTCTTCCCAGCTTACCACCGCGAAGTTCACGAAGAACAAGTTCTGATGTTTTATCATAATCAACAAGTCCGCCGCCCATTAAACAACCTCTGTTCTTTCCAATCGCATCAAATAATTCCACAATATCTTCTGGAATATCATTTATTTTATAACGCTCTTGCAAACGCTCCGGATAATGCTTTTCCATAAAGCGAAGTGCATAAACAGCTACATCTTGTAAGTTTAAAATAGCGTCTTTAATTGCGCCAGTAGTCGCAAGACGAAGTCCAACTAATTCATCTTCGAATTTCGGCCATAAAATACCTGGCGTATCTAATAACTCCATTTCCTTTCCTACTTTAATCCATTGCTGCGCTGTTGTAACACCAGGACGATCGCCTGTTTTCGCAATGTTTTTCTTCGCTAATTTATTAATCAAAGTAGATTTACCAACATTTGGGATACCAACAATCAATGCACGAATCGCTCTTGGTTTAATCCCTTTCGCAATCATTTTATCGAACTTTTCTTTTACAAGTACTTTACAAGCAGCTGTAATTTCTTTCATACCTTGTCCGGCCTGTGCATTAATTGAAATTGCTTTATGCCCCCGCTCTTCAAAATAAGCGATCCATTGTTTCGTTAAGCGATCATCTGCCATATCCGCTTTATTTAAAACAACTAGTCTCGGCTTATGTGTAATAATTTCATCGATCATCGGATTTCGAGAAGATAAAGGTAAACGTGCATCTACAAGTTCAATTACAACATCAATTAACTTTAACTTTTCTGTTACTTGGCGCCTAGCTTTTGCCATATGCCCTGGAAACCATTGAATTACCATGTTGCCACCTTCTTTTTTCGTTTATTTCACAATACGTGCATCCTTTAATGGCCAATATAACATATTTGCTTTCCCTATTACTTGGTCCATCTTAACCGTGCCAATCGTACGACTATCTTTACTAAAACGACGATTATCACCTAATACAAATAATTGACCTTTCGGAACGGTTTTTTTACCTGTAATTTCTTCAAGCTTGAAATCGTATGTAAGCGGTCCATCAGTAAGTTGTTTTTTCTGCTTGTCTAAATACGGTTCCTCATAGGGTTTTCCATTAATATAGAGTGTATCATTACGATATTCAATCTCATCGCCTGGTAAGCCAATAACACGTTTAATATAATCTTTCTCTTCCGTTGCTCGAAATACAATTATATCAAAATGTTTCGGTTCACCAATGTGGTAACCGATTTTATTAACAATCATCCGATCACGGTCATGAAGCGTCGGTGACATCGAAACACCATCTACAAGAATTGGCGCAAAGAAAAACTGTCTAATCACACCCGCTAACACAACAGCAATCAAAATTGCTTTTATCCATTCCCAAAGCGAACTCTTTTCTTTTTTCATGCTTTACCCCTCCACAGTTATGTAAGCTGCTCGTATTATATCAAAATTTCATATAGATTGGAAAAAGGGAGCTTGTGCATTTACAAGCTCCCATACATGTCTTATCGAATTTCTTTAATACGTGCTTTTTTACCGCGAAGGTTACGTAAGTAGTATAACTTAGCACGACGTACTTTACCACGACGAAGTACTTCGATTTTCGCGATTCTTGGTGTGTGAACTGGGAATGTACGCTCTACACCTACACCGTAAGAAATCTTACGAACTGTGAACGTTTCACTAATTCCGCCACCACGACGTTTAATTACAACACCTTCAAAAAGCTGAATTCTCTCACGAGTACCCTCAACTACTTTTACGTGTACACGTAAAGTGTCACCAGGACGGAATGAAGGTAGGTCAGTTTTTAATTGGCCTTTTGTAATATCTGCGATTAATTGTTGCATATTCAATTCTCTCCTTTAAACAGATGCTCTTATAAAGTCATTCATAAATTACAGCGGAACATCGTTAATACGGCCACTACTTTCAGTAGCACAAATGTTATAATAACATATTGCTAGGCCTGTTGCAATAGAAAATATGTGAAGTTCTTACTGCTCTTCTTTAATTTGCTTAAGCCAAGTTTCTTCTTGCTTTGATAGCCTGCGTTCTTCAAGTAAATCTGGTCTACGCGTATAGGTACGTCGCAACGATTCTTTACGACGCCATTCTTCAATATTCTTATGGTTCCCTGACATAAGCACATCCGGTACCTTCATGCCACGAAAATCGGCTGGACGTGTATAATGTGGATGTTCTAATAAGCCTGTACTAAAAGAATCTTCCACCTGTGAGTTTTGATTTCCAAGTACCCCTGGCAAAAGACGTACAACACTATCCGTAACAACCATAGATGCTAATTCCCCGCCTGTTAATACGTAATCACCAATAGAAATCTCATCTGTTACAAGATGTTCACGAATTCGTTCATCATAACCTTCATAATGACCACACACAAAAATAACATGCTCTTCCCCTGCAAGTTCTTCTGCCTTTTTCTGCGTTAATCGTTCTCCTTGTGGACACATTAATACAACTCTTGGTTTACATTCTGTATCTTTCGTTAATTCTTCTACAGCATCAAAGATAGGCTGTGGAGTTAACACCATACCAGCGCCCCCGCCGTACGGATAATCATCTACACTGTTATGCTTACTTGTCGTATAATCACGAAAGTTTACAACTCTAAGCGATACAGCTTCTTTTTCTTGCGCTTTTTTTAAAATCGAAGATCCAAACACACCAGTAAACATCTCTGGAAATAATGTTAAAATGTCAATTTTCATTATAGCAATCCTTCCATTACATGAATGGTTACTAATTTATTTTCAACGTTAACTTGCAGCACAACATCATCAATGTACGGAATTAAAAGTTCTTGTCCTTTTGGACGTTTAATTACCCATACATCATTTGCACCAGGAGATAGAATTTCTTTTATTGTTCCCAGCTCTTCACCATCTTCTGTTACTACTTTACACCCAATAATTTCATGGTAATAGTACTCACCTTCAGCAAGTTCACCAAGTTGCTCTTCTGGAACCTTTAGTAAAGAACCTTTAAACTTTTCTACTTCATCTACATTGTTAAACCCTTCAAATGTCAATAAATCAAATGTCTTATGCTGACGATGAGTAGTTACTTTTACAGGAAGCGGAGCTTTCTCCTTATCATTCCATATGTATAATGTATTTCCTACTTTATATCGTTCTTCCGGAAAGTCAGTACGAGAAATGACACGGATTTCTCCCTTAACACCATGAGTATTTACAATTTTTCCTACGTTAAACCATTTTGTCATAAACAGCACGTCACCCCTGTTTTCTATATAATTTAAGCATCTCCATTCTATATATGGACAATGCAATTTCTCTTAAAATGTTAAAAAAGGGAGAGGAATAAACCCTCGCCCTTTTCACACCTATTGAATTTCCAGTGTAACTTTTTCATGATTATGATGTCCCACTGAATACAAGAGCATTCGAATTGCTTTTGCAACACGCCCTTGCTTCCCAATGACTTTTCCAACATCCTCAGGATGTACGGTTAATCGATACTTTATCTCTCCGTTGCAAAGTTCCTGTGTAACCTTTACATCTTCAGGATGATCTACAAGAGGCTTGACGATCGTTTCGATTAACTCTTTCATAGCCATTGCCTCAATTACTTACCTTGTTTAGATAAGTGGAATTTCTCCATGATACCTTGAGTAGAGAAAAGATTGCGAACTGTATCAGATGGTTTCGCACCATTTCCTAACCATTTTAATGCTGCTTCTTCATTGATTTTCACTTCAGCTGGTTGAGCAACTGGATTGTAAGTACCGATTTCCTCAATGAAACGTCCGTCACGAGGAGAACGAGAATCTGCAACAACTACACGATAGAAAGGAGTTTTTTTAGCTCCCATACGTTTTAAACGAATTTTAACTGCCATTTATAAAGCACCTCCGAATTTATTTCACACAGATAATTATATTAGCAAAAAGACTATTGCTTTGTAAAGTATTTTTTCTTAACAGAGCCATCTTTTTTTCCTTACATAAATGGAAACTTCAATCCACCTAGTCCCTTTTTCTTACCTTTTTGCATGCCAGTCATCGTCTTCATCATTTTTTTCATATCTTCAAACTGTTTGAGTAGACGATTAATTTCTTGTACGGTTGTACCGCTACCTTTGGCAATACGCTTTTTACGACTAGCATTGATTATTTCCGGTTGTTCTCGCTCTACTATTGTCATAGAACGAATAATTGCCTCAATATGCCCAATTTGTTTTTCATCAACTTGTGCATTTTTCAGCCCTTTAATTTTATTTGCACCAGGAAGCATTCCTAGCAATTCATCAAGTGGCCCAAGTTGACGCACTTGTCCAAGTTGCTCAAGGAAATCGTCAAGCGTAAACGAAAGCGTACGCATTTTCTGCTCAAGTTCTTTTGCTTTTTCTTCATCAACTGTAGCTTGCGCCTTTTCAATTAATGTTAGAACGTCACCCATCCCTAAAATACGAGATGCCATGCGTTCAGGATGGAATGCTTCAATTGCATCTAATTTCTCACCCATACCAGCAAATTTAATCGGTGTATTTGTTACTGCTTTAATAGATAATGCTGCACCACCGCGCGTATCACCATCTAATTTCGTTAAAACAACACCTGTTAAACCTAGCTGATCATGGAAGCTTTGTGCAACATTGACCGCATCTTGTCCTGTCATCGCATCGACAACTAGGAAGATTTCATCCGGGTTCGCAACTTCTTTCACTTTCGCTAGTTCATCCATTAGTTCTTCATCAATATGCAGACGACCTGCAGTATCAATTAAAACATAATCATGATGATCTTCTTTCGCTTTTGCAATCGCTTGTTTTGCAATTTCAACAGGACTTACTTGATCCCCTAATGAGAAAACAGGCATATCCAATTGCTTCCCTAATGTTTCAAGCTGTTTAATTGCTGCAGGACGATAAATATCAGCTGCAACAAGCATCGGTTTACGATTGTGCTTTTTACGAAGCAAATTCGCAAGTTTACCTGTTGTCGTTGTTTTACCTGCACCTTGCAGTCCAACCATCATAATGACAGTTGGTGGCTTATTAGCGACAGCAATTTTACTTTGCTCTCCGCCCATAAGTTCTGTAAGTTCTTCCTGTACAACTTTAATTACTTGTTGCCCAGGTGTCAAACTCTTCATTACATCTTGTCCGACAGCACGCTCAGACACACGCTTTACAAAATCTTTTACTACTTTAAAGTTAACATCCGCTTCTAAAAGAGCTAGACGAACTTCTCTCATCATTTCTTTTACATCGGCTTCGGAAACTTTTCCTTTGCCGCGGATTTTTTGCATCGTCTGTTGAAGTCGGTCGGCTAATCCTTCAAATGCCATATTGCCGCCCTCCTAATCTAATTTTTCGATAGCTTCAACAACTTGTTTCATTTCTTCATTCACATGCTCTTCTTCGCTGATTAGCTGTTTTAGCCTTGCAACAAGTCGCTGTCGCTCTTGAAACTTTTGAAGTAATACTAATTTCTCTTCATATTCTTCAAGCATCGCTTCAGTCCGTTTAATGTTATCATACACGGCTTGGCGACTTACATCAAATTCTTCCGCAATTTCACCAAGAGATAAATCATCTAAATAATAAAGCGACATATAACTTCTTTGTTTTTGCGTTAACAACGATTGATAAAAATCAAATAAATAATTCATTCTCGTTGTTTTTTCGAGCATGTTGGATCATCCTTTGTTAAGTGATTTCCCTTTACATGAATTAGTTTACATGGAGTATAAAAGAGTGTCAAGTTTTTTTCTTAACATCCTATATTTTTCATAAAAAAGAAGCGGAAGCCCCGCTTCTTTCACTTTATGCTTCTTCTTTTTCCACTAAGTTTGCAAACAAACCGTAAACATATTGTTCTGGATCAAATTGCTGTAAGTCGTCCATTTGCTCTCCAAGACCAACAAATTTTACTGGTACATCCATCTCATTACGGATTGCTAATACAATACCACCTTTAGCAGTTCCGTCTAATTTTGTTAAAACAATACCAGTAATGTTCGTTGCTTCGCGGAATGTTTTCGCTTGACTTAAACCATTTTGTCCTGTCGTTGCATCAATAACAAGTAATACTTCATGAGGAGCACCTGGAATTTCACGTTCAATAACACGTTTCACCTTTTCCAACTCTTTCATTAAGTTCACTTTATTTTGCAAACGTCCTGCTGTATCACATAGCAAAACATCTACTTTACGCGCTTTTGCTGCTTGAACAGCATCGTACATAACCGCTGCTGGATCAGAGCCAGACCCTTGTTTAATTACTTCTACACCAACGCGGTCGCCCCATACTTCTAGCTGTTCAATTGCTCCCGCACGGAACGTATCCCCAGCTGCTAATAAGACGGATTTTCCCTCTGTTTTAAACTTATGAGCCATTTTGCCAATTGTTGTTGTTTTTCCAACACCGTTAACACCAACGAATAAAATAACCGTTAATTGATCTTGTTGCATATTCATTTCATTACTAAACTCTTCGTCACCTTTGTAAATCCCTACTAATTTCTCTGAGATAACAGCTTGTACTTCTTTTGGATCTTGAATGTTACGACGCTGCACTTCTTCCTTCAGCTGATCAATAAGTTCCATCACTGTCGCAACCCCAACATCTGCACCAATTAAAATCTCTTCTAATTCTTCAAAGAAATCCTCATCGATTTTACGATAGCGATACACTAAATCATTTACCTTATCCGCAAATGAATTTCTCGTTTTTTCTAACCCTTGCTTAAATTTCTCTGTTACAGTATCAGTTTGTTTTGAAATCTTTTCTTTTAACTTTTTAAAGAAGCTCATTCTTCCCATCCTTCCTATTTGCTTGTCACTAGCTCTTCTCCATCATCCAAACGAACGGAAACAAGTTTAGATACACCTGATTCTTGCATCGTTACCCCATATAGTACATCCGATTCTTCCATTGTACCTTTTCGGTGTGTAATAACAATAAACTGCGTTTCATCACTAAACTTCTTCAAATACTGCGCGAAACGGGCTACATTCGCCTCATCAAGGGCAGCTTCCACCTCATCTAGTACGCAGAACGGAACAGGGCGTACTTTTAAAATACCAAACAGCAATGCAATTGCAGTTAAAGCACGCTCACCACCTGACAGTAAACCTAAATTTTGCAATTTCTTACCTGGCGGCTGCGCTACAATATCAATACCCGTATTTAATAAATCTTGCGGATTTGTCATTACTAAATCGGCTCTTCCGCCTCCAAATAATTCACAGAATACTGATTGGAACTCTGTTCGGATTGCTTGGAATGTAGTGGAAAAACGTTTTTTCATTTCTTCATCCATTTCCGTAATAACTTGGTGCAGTGTTGCCTTTGCTTCTTCCAAGTCGTCTCGCTGCTCTAATAGGAATGTATGACGTTCTGCTACACGTTCATATTCATCAATCGCACCTAAATTTACTGTTCCAAGCTCTTCAATGGATAATTTAATTAGTTTCACCTTTTTACGTGCATCTTCTGCAGGCATCGTCATTGTATATTTTAGTTTTGCTGCTTCAAATGAAATGGTATACGTTTCACGTAAATGTTGCAATCTATTCTCTAATTCTACATCGAGACGATTGATTTTTACTTCTTGATTGTTTAACATTTCTAAAATGTATTTATGCTTACCCTTCGTCTCTTTCATTTCACGTTCTAAATGGTCTATCCGCTCTTGCAAAGCTAAACGTTGTTCACGACGAGAACGAATTAATTCCGATGTCTGATTTCGATCATGCGCTTTCTTCTCAATCATATTCGTAATTTGCTCTTCGCCACTTGAATTCGATGTCATCTCTTGTTTTAAGAACGATAAATCTTCTGTTGTTTTTACAAGCGTTCGCTGCGCTTCCTCTTTTTCTTTCGTTAAGCGCTCCACTTTTTCTTTCTGGTTAGATAAACGTTGCTGCTTTTCTGCTGCTTGTACTTTCAGCTCTGTCATCTCTGTTTGAACTTTTTCTTTCGAAGAATGTTGCTCGCTTTTCTGCTTTGTTAAAGCAGAAATCTTTCCATCTAACTCTGCAATTTCTTTTTGAAGATTTGCTAAAATCTCTTCTAACTCTTCTTTACGTCCTTGTATTTTTACTTGCCCTTGTAAAAAGCCTTCTATTTCTAAGTCATAGATAGATAAGCGATCATTAATGCGATGCTCTTCTAACTCTAACTGATTAATTTCTTCTTTTAACTTCTGTTCATCCACACGCTCTTCTTCCGCGCTGTGACGCAGTTCGTTTACTTTCACTTCTTTTTCTTGAATTTCTTGCTTCAATACTTTCACAAAGTTTTCTAATTTAGATGTTTTTTCTTCCATTTCAGCAAGCTTCTTATTCCACTCTTCAAGTTCGCGCTGACGCCCTAATAAAGAAGATTTCGCTTGTTTTACAGCGCCACCAGTCATAGAACCACCAGGATTCACAACATCCCCTTCAACTGTCACAATGCGGTAGCGATATTGCAATTGCTTCGCTAACTCATTCGCCCCTCTTAAATCTTTTGCAACAACAACTGTACCTAATAAATTCGAAACAATGTTTTCATATTTATTATTGTACTGTACGAGTTCTGCTGCTACACCAATAAATGATGGATGTTGATTTACAATACGTAATTGATCGAATGATAACGATCTCCCTTTCATAACTGCCTGAGGTAAAAACGTTGCACGTCCATGCCTATTTTGTTTTAAAAAAGCAATTGCCTTGCGCGCGTGCTCTTCTGTTTGTACAACAACATGTTGCATCGCTGCCCCAAGGGCTATCTCCATTGCTACTTCATATTCTTTCGGTACGGTAAGAAGTTCCGCCACCGCTCCTTCAATCCCTTGAAGCTTACTTTCACGGGCTTTTAATACTTCACGTACTCCTTGATAAAAACCAGAATAATCTTCTTGCATTTCTTCTAGCATTTCTTTTCGAGAACGAGCTTGCTGAACAAATTGATACGCTTGATATAGCTTTGTTTCATTTTCACTATATTGCTTCTTGCATTTCTCAAGCTCTGCTTCTGTCTTTTGTATATTCGTAATAATGCTTGTGACTTTCTCTTTTGCTTGCTCGTAGCTCTCCACAAATTTCGCCTTTTTAGCTGTAATTTGCATACGCATTTGAACATACTTTTCATTTTCCTCATCAAGGCGCTGGTTTTTAGAATTTTGTTGTTTGAACTGTTCTTCTAGCATAGATAGTTCATTACGATTACTTGCTTGTTGATTTAAAAGTTCAATATAATCACCTTTTAAATGTTCAATTTGCTCTTCTAGATTTTCTGCATATGTTGACAGAAGCTTCTCATTTTCATGTAACTTCTGTTCTAACCCTGTTACCTGACTTGCAAATTTCATTAACTCTTCTGTACTTATTTCAATTTCGCCATCATAAGCATTAGATTTTTCTGTCAATTCAATAATTAACTGTTCAAGCTGTGCGCAATGCGTTGTTGCATTTTGTTTTCTTTCCTTCAGCAATTCACGCTGTCCTTCTAATTTTTCTAACTCTTTACTAGAAAGAAGAAGGACTTCTTGTAAGGAATCCACAGATTCATCAATTGCTTGCAATTGTCCACGCAATTCTTCAAGCTCTGCTTCATTTTTTTGTAAGTAGGTTGACATTTTTGCTTCTTCATCTTTATTGTGTCCAAACTGACTACGAAGCGTTTCCCATTTTTCATGTAATTCTTCAATTTCATATACAATGAGAGCTGTCTCTACCTTCTCTAATTCTTCTTTTTTTTCCAAATAATCTTTCGCAATGGAAGCTTGTCTCTCGAGAGGCTCTACTTGACTACTTAATTCATGAATGATGTCTTGCACACGATTTAAATTTTCTTGTGTTTCTGCTAATTTTCCTTCAGCTTTCTTTTTGCGGAGTTTATATTTTAATACACCCGCAGCTTCTTCGAATACACCACGGCGCTCCTCCGACTTACTACTTAAAATTTCTTCCACTTTCCCTTGGCTAATAATTGAGAAAGCTTCTCGTCCCATACCAGAGTCCATAAACAAATCAACAATATCTTTTAATCTACAAGATTGTTTGTTAATAAAGAAGTCACTATCTCCTGAACGGGAAACACGGCGCGTTACACACACTTCATTATATTCAATCGGTAAACGCTGATCTTCATTATTTAAAGTTAACGTCACTTCTGCAACATTAACCGCTTTTCGCGTATCACTTCCTGCAAAAATAATATCCTCCATCTTTGCACCACGTAATGATTTTGCAGATTGTTCACCAAGTACCCAGCGGATCGCATCAGTAATATTACTCTTTCCGCTTCCGTTAGGACCAACGACAGATGTTACACCTGGAACAAAATCAACAGATACACGCTCTGCGAAGGATTTAAATCCCGCTATTTCTAATCTCTTTAAAAACACGAAAGGCTTTCCCCCTATTCTCCGTTGTTATAGGCGCTGTCTATAAAAAACAAGCTATTGTACGGATTCATATTTAACTTTGTATTTCCAAATAAAAATAAAGTTTCATTCTATGCATAAGGAATCCCCCTATTTAAAGGGGGATTCCTTATGATTGTTCTTTTAATTTTTTCAACGCTTCTGCAGCAGCTTGCTGTTCAGCTTCTTTTTTCGACTTCCCACTTCCGACCCCTAAAGCCACACTATTTAATGTAACGCGTGACACAAACTCTCGATTATGAGCAGGTCCTTTTTCTTGCAAAATTTGATATTCAATATTACCGCTACCATCACGCTGAATCAATTCTTGTAGTTGACTCTTATAATCCATCACATGAGAAAAAGCACCCTCATTAATTTTTGGGTATACAATTTCTTTTAAAAATCCCCAAACTATATCTAATCCTTGATCAAGATAAAGGGCTCCAATAAACGCTTCAAAGACATCCGCTAATAAAGCTGGTCGTTCACGCCCACCTGTCATTTCTTCACCTTTCCCTAGTAAAACAAGGTTACCAAATGACAATTCATTAGCAAAACGAACAAGAGATGGCTCACACACAATAGCTGCGCGTAACTTTGTTAATTCTCCTTCGCTCATTGTCGGATATTTTTGAAACAGATACTGTGATACAGTTAGTTCTAATACAGCGTCTCCAAGAAATTCAAGACGTTCATTATCTTCATGTGGTTTTTTTCGATGCTCATTCACATACGATGAATGCGTAAATGCTTGAATCAATAATTTTTCATCTATAAACGTAATACCTATTTTTTGTTGAAACGTTTTAAAAGCTTCACGATATTTTGTTTCGTATTTTTTTTCTCTATATTTTCGGTACGGCATAGGTCCCTCCAGATATAAGCCGAGAAAGCCCCGCTAAAAAACGGGACTTCACTCAAACATTATAGATGACTCTCTATGTAAGTCACAGCATCGCCAACAGTAGCAATCTTTTCAGCATCTTCATCAGAAATTTCCATTTCAAATTCGTCTTCTAATTGCATTACAAGTTCTACTACATCTAGGGAGTCTGCGCCTAAATCTTCTTTAAAGCTTGCAGCTGGTACTACCTCAGTTTCTTCTACTCCTAAACGATCAACGATGATTTTTGTTACGCGCTCTAAAACATCTGCCATTGCATTCACCTCCCCTCAATTATTATATTAAATATTGTCCAAAAAAACTAGAAGAAATCGATTCTTTTATTACATTACCATACCGCCGTCAACATTTAACGTTTGACCTGTAATATATTTGCTTTGATCAGAAGCAAAAAATGTTACTGCATTTGCAATATCTTGCGCTTCTCCAAATTTAGCGGCAGGGATTACTTTTAACATTTCTTCTTTTATATTTTCATCTAATACATCCGTCATATCAGTAGCAATGAATCCTGGAGCAATTGCATTTACTGTAATATTTCGGCTAGCTAACTCTTTAGCTGATGTTTTCGTTAATCCAATTACCCCCGCTTTAGCCGCCACGTAATTCGCTTGACCTGGATTTCCTATCACACCAACGACAGAAGCGATGTTTATAATGCGACCATGACGTTGACGCATCATATAACGAGATACTGCCTTCGTACATAAGAAAACACCTTTTAAGTTTGTATTAATAACTGTATCCCATTCTTCTTCTTTCATACGCATTAATAAATTATCTTTTGTTACACCTGCGTTATTTACAAGAATATCAACTTGTCCAAATGTATCTGCAGTTTGTTTCACCATATTTGCAACATCATCAGCATTTGCAACATCTGCTCTTACTGTAATTGCATCTGAACCAAGTTTTTTAATTTCATCAACTACTTCATTTGCCTTTTGCTCATTACCAGCATAATTCACTACAACATTTGCACCTTGTTTAGCTAATTCAATCGCAACTGCACGGCCAATTCCACGTGACGCACCTGTCACTAACGCTACTTTACCTTTTAACATCCGCTTTCTCCTCTCAAACTTAAAATGGTATCATTCAATGTCTCTTCATCATAGATTGCATATACTTTTGCAGATGGAGCAATTGATTTCATAAGACCAGCAAGTACTTTTCCAGGTCCAATTTCAATAAACGTATCTACCCCTTGTTGTACCATACGTTCAATAGATGGGTACCATAAAACAGGCGAATAGAGCTGTTCAATTAGCTTTTCTTGAATGTCTTCACCGCGCGTAATAACGTCTGCCGTAACGTTTGCAATAACAGGAATATTTGCATCTTGAATTGTAATTTCATTTAAAACACTTTGGAATTTTTCAGCAGCCGGTTTCATAAGTGATGAATGAAACGGCCCACTTACTCGAAGCGGAATTGCTCTCTTAGCGCCATTTTCTTTTGCTCTTTGAGAAGCAATTTCTACTCCTTGTTTCGTTCCAGAAATAACAATTTGCTTCGTACTATTCATATTAGCAATTTGGACAGCGTAGCCTTCACTCGTTACTTCTTCTGTAACTTGTTTCAGCACATCTGGGTCTGCTCCTAAAATAGCTGCCATCGCACCTTCTCCGTTTGGAACAGCCTCTTCCATATATTCGCCGCGTTTTCTTACAGCATACACAGCATCTTCAAATGTTAACGCTTCAGCTGCAACAAGTGCACTATATTCACCTAAACTATGTCCCGCTACATAATCAGGTTTAATGTCGTATTCTTTCAAAGCTGTTAAAATCGCAAAACTCGTTGCCAATAATGCAGGTTGCGTATTTGTCGTTAATGTTAGTGTTTCCTGCGGCCCTTCAAAAATTAATTCTGAAAGGGATTCTTTTAAAACTTCATCCGCTTTTTGAAATACTTTCGCAACCTCTTTATTATTCCCTGCTAATTGTTTACCCATTCCAACCGCCTGTGAACCTTGGCCTGGAAAAAGAAATGCTAGTTTTCCCATTTCAAATCCTCCTTTTATTGAAGCGGCTCTTTCTCTATTACACTCGAAATTGTAGGAATTACTTCTTTCGCTACCATCTCTCTTGTTTGACGAATCGCACTGAAGATCGATTGATCATTAGAAGAACCATGAGCCTTAATGACAGGAGCTTTTAATCCAAATAATGCCGCCCCGCCATACTCTGAATAATCCATTTTATCTTTTAATACCATAAGTTTCGGTTTTAATACCGCTGCTGCTAATTTACTTGTAAACGAACTCATCAATTGTTCTTTTAGCATAGAGAATAACGCAAGTGCTGTTCCCTCTAATGATTTTAACGCCACATTCCCAGTAAAACCATCACATACAACAACATCCGCTACACCTTGCAATAAGTCTCTTGATTCAACGTTTCCAACAAAATGAATCGGCGCATCCTTTAACATGGTAAATACTTGTTTTGAAAGTTCATTCCCTTTGCCATCTTCTGTCCCAACATTTAAAAGTCCAACACGCGGATTTTTAATTCCTCTTACTTTTTCAGCATAAACAGAACCCATAACTGCGTATTGATATAAATGAATCGGTTTTGCATCGACATTCGCTCCAACATCTAGCATAACGAAACCTTCTCCATCGACCGTTGGCATTGTAGGGGATAAAGCTGGTCTTTCAATCCCTTCCATTCGACCTACAACAAACAATCCAGCGGCCATTAAAGCTCCTGTACTGCCTGCTGATATACACGCATCTGCTACACCATCTTTTACTTGCTGTGCTGCAAGTACCATTGAAGCTTTTTTTTTCCGGCGAACAGCTCTTACTGGCTCGTCCGTCGCTTCAATCATTTCGTCTGTGTGAAGTATAGTAATACGCTCTTCATTCGTTAAATACTGACGAATGTCCTCTTCTTTTCCTACTAATGTAATATGTAAATCTGAATATTCCTTAATAGCTTTCATTGCCCCTAATACAACTGCTTTTGGAGCATGATCGCCGCCCATTGCATCTATTGCGATTTTCATAAGTTGTTACCTTCCTCACTATAATTACTAGATCGATACATTTCAAAAGTGCCTGTAAAAACGAGTTCTTCTCCAACAAAGCTACGCACTTTGACAACCGTCCGTCCTTTATCATTCTCTACATCTTCAACGCGCGCCTTTGCAACAACACGTTCTCCTAATTTCACAGGACGAATGTATCGAATGGTAGACTTTGCAGTTAAAGCGAGTTCTTCATCAATAACCGCAACAGCTAGTGAGTTTGCTTGAGCAAACAAATGATGCCCACGAGCAATTTGATTTCTTTTAAAAACATGCTCTATCTTTACTTCAAAGATAGAAATTGCATGTCTATCTAATTCTATGTCAATAATTTCCCCAACGACTTCTTCTAGCGGCAAAGATTTCACATCTTCTTCATGTTGTTTCGTCGCTACATGTTTAATTCTCTCTCTTAACTCTGGAATTGATAATTCCATACGATCAAGACGAACCGTTTGTATGCTAACTTGAAACTGCTCCGCTAACTCTTCATCTGTTATGAACGGGTTCGTTTCTATTGTTTGTTTTAATAATACTTGTCTTTCTTTTTTACTTCTTCTTTTTTTCATACCGCACCATCCATTTTTATGACTAGGTACTAACAGTAGTATATAATCATTAAAAGTAGAATGCAACAAAAATTTTTACATTCCAGTTTTAATCGAGCTTTTCTCCTTGGAATACACCTGTTCCCTCAAGATACACACGAAGCGGTGCATACTGATCATTATGCCAAAATGCTTTTGAATCAACCAATATCGCTGCGTCTTGTCTAGCTGTTTCTAGCGCTCTATAATCATGTACCATATCAGCAACCTTAAACTCTGGCAGACCACTTTGCTTACTCCCAAAGAAGTCTCCAGGCCCTCGTAACTCTAAATCTTTTTCTGACAATACAAACCCATCATTTGTTTCAGTCATAATGCGCATGCGCTCTTTTCCTGTTTCCGATTTTGGATCCGCAATTAATAAGCAATAGGATTGTTCACTGCCACGTCCAACACGACCTCTCAACTGATGAAGCTGAGATAAACCGAAGCGCTCCGCATCATAAATAACCATAACAGTTGCGTTCGGCACGTTCACACCTACTTCAACTACAGTTGTCGAAACAAGAATTTGCACCACATTCTCACTAAATTGTTCCATTACCTCTTCTTTTTCCTGAGATGATAACCTTCCATGCATTAATCCAACTTGGAACTTTCCTTGATAATGGTGCATCAGCATACTATGTAAATCGATAGCATTTTGCACATCCAGTTTCTCAGATTCTTCAATAAGAGGGCAAATAACGTAAGCTTGTCGCCCTTTTTTCACTTCTTTCTCAACAAAACCAAGAACGCGATCTAACATATCGTGTTTTGCCCAATATGTTTCAATCACCTTTCGGCCCGCTGGCATTTCATCAATAATTGAAACATCCATTTCCCCGAATGCAGTAATTGCCAATGTACGTGGAATTGGTGTTGCTGTCATAAATAACACATCCGGGCTTTCGCCTTTTTCTCGTAAAACACGACGCTGTGCTACGCCGAATCGATGCTGCTCATCAGTAATAACGAGACCTAATCTATGGAAAATAACTTCATCTTGAATTAAAGCATGTGTTCCAACAAGAATATCTATTTCCCCTTGTTCTAATCTCGCTAAAATTTCACGGCGTCTAGCTCCTTTAACTGAACTCGTTAACAACTCGACATTCATATTAAAATGCGAGAATATTTCAGCGAGCGATTGATAATGTTGTTCAGCTAAAATTTCCGTAGGAACCATTAAAGCTCCTTGATAATGCGCTAATTTCGCTGCATAAAGAGCAATTGCTGCCACAACTGTCTTTCCGGACCCTACATCCCCTTGTAATAATCGGTTCATCCGATAAGGAGATTTCATATCTTTCATAATTTCATCAACAACTCGGCGCTGTGCACCAGTTAACGGAAACGGAAGTGCATCAGTAAACTCTTGTAATTCTTCTATTGAAATTTCTTTTTTCGTCCCTTTAGAATTTTCCCTTTCTATTTTCCGAAGCGTTTGCATCTTCAGTTGAAATAAGAAAAACTCCTCGTACACAAACCTACGACGCGCTTGTTTTAAATCTTCTTGTCCAACCGGAAAATGTAGTGCCCGAAGAGCTTCATAACGAGGTAACAACTTATAACGACTAAGTAATCCATCTGGCAATACTTCCGTTATCAGGTTGCCGTATTCTTTTAAAGCTTGCGCAATAAAGCGACGCATTTGCTTTACTGTCAATTTCCCTTTTACCGAATACACAGGCTCTACTTCTTGTTGACGTACAACTGGCCCAAAGTGGAGCTCAGATACAGAAATTGTTTGACGATGTTGATCCCACTTACCAGTAATCGTTACCGTCTCATCTAACTTTAACTTTTGTTTATAATACGGTCTATTAAAACATACAGCTGTAATTAAATAACGGCCAACAAGTACACGGACAGTAAGACGTGATTTTTGCTTCCCATAATATTGTAATAAAGGAGCACTATGCACTTTCCCTTCAACCGTCACACGCTCTTCGTGCTTCACTTCAGCCAAATCTCTCATTGCGTAATCTTCATAACGGTACGGAAAATGTTCTAACAGATGAGAAACTGTATAAATTCCCATCTCGTGTAATAACTCAGATGTTTCTTCTCCAATTCCCTTTACATCCGTAACAGGAACTTGTACAACTTCATTCAAGGTTTTCACGCTCCGTCACATCATTTTATTCTATAGATTACAGTTAACTTATACCTGTAATCGCTCTCTTCTACCTTATATATTCTATCATAGGCATTCTAAGAGAAACTACTCTAATCCCTGCATATACAAAGCAGGCGAATTAAATACGTAAGAAAAGAGCCTCACTATAGCAGCAAGGCTCTTTTCCATCATCAATATGCTAGCCTTTTGAATAAGAGCTAGGGACACATTTTATGTTACTAGCTCTTGCTCATTAGCAAGTAAATAATCAATTCCTTATAATAAAGAATTTTTATTATTCTACAGAAAAAATGAAAGAATACACAGGTTGGTTACCTTGGTGTACCTCTACTTCAGCATCTTCAAATTGCTCTTCTACAAACGCAACCAATTCAGCAACTTCTTCATCCGTTGCATCTTCACCTTGTAGAATTGTTACAATTTCAGAATCTTCGTCGATCATAGCTTCAAGTAATTGCTTCGCCGCACCTACTTTTTCAGCGTTTGTAGATACAATTTTCCCATCTGCAATACACATGAAATCGTCTTTTTGAATTGCTACACCGTCAATTTCCGTATCACGAACTGCATACGTAATTTGACCTGTTTTCACATGAGATAAAGCTTCTTTCATGTTTTCTTCATTCTCTTCTAACGTTCCAGTTGGATTAAATGCTAACATTGCAGCCATACCTTGAGGAACAGTTTTTGAACGAACGACAATAACTTCTTGATCTACAACTGATGCTGCTTGTTCTGCTGCCATTACGATATTTCCGTTATTCGGTAAAATGATAATTTTCTCAGCATTCGCTTCTTCAATCGCCTTCACGATATCCTCCGTACTTGGATTCATCGTTTGACCGCCCTCGATAACTTGCGTTGCACCAATGCTCTCGAATAAGTTTTTAATACCCGATCCCATCGCTACAGTTACGATACCGTATGGCTGTTTTTCTTTTGCCGGACTTACTTTTTCCGTCATCGGTGCTGGTTCGTCTAGTAAAGCAGTATGCTGTTCACGCATATTTTCTACTTTAATTTTAATTAAGCTACCGTAACGTTGTCCATAGTTCATCGCATCACCAGGATGTTCTGCATGAATATGAACCTTTACAATTTCATCATCCGACACAACTAATAATGAATCTCCGTATCCACTAATTTCTTCACGGAATTTTTGTTCAGAGAAATTATGTTCCTTTACTTTCTCAGGCTCTAATTTCACCATGAACTCCGTACAATATCCATATTTAATGTCTTCTGTACTCAATTGGCTTTGTACACTACGGTGATGCTCTGCACGTACCATTTCATTCATAGACGGCTGTGCTGGTGCATCAGAAGAAATTGTTTCTCCCTTTAAATCAGCTAAAAAGCCTTCGTATACAACAACAAGACCTTTACCACCGCTATCTACAACGCCAACTTGTTTTAATACAGGTAATAAATCTGGCGTACGATTTAACGATGCATTTGCTTCTTTAACAACGTCTTCCATAAACAAAACAAAGTCGCGCTGTTTTTTCGCAACCGTGACTGCATATTTACCCGTTTCTCTTGCAACTGTTAAAATCGTTCCTTCAATCGGTTTCATAACTGCTTTATATGCTGTTTCGACACCAGCTTCTAAAGCTGCCGCAAAATCAACTGTTGTTAACTCTTCTTTTTGCTCAATAGACTTAGAGAAACCTCGGAATAACTGTGATAAAATAACACCTGAGTTACCACGAGCTCCCATTAATAATCCTTTTGCTAAACTTACACCGACTTTACCAGCATGCTGTGAAGGATTTGCTTTTACTTCACGTGCGCCTGAAGTCATTGATAAATTCATATTTGTACCGGTATCGCCATCTGGAACTGGAAAAACGTTTAATGCGTCAACAAGCTGAACATTATATGTTAAATTATTCGCTCCTTGAATGATCATTTGTGATAAACGTTTTCCATCAATTTTTTGAATTGACACAGATTTTCCTCCTTAATGCACATTACAAGTTTATTACTTTAACTCCTTGTACGTAGATGTTTACAGAATCTACTGCTAGTCCTACCGTTTGATCTAATGTATATTTCACTTTTGTTTGGACGTTGTGTGCTACCTCTGAAATTTTTGTACCATAGCTCACAATAATATACATATCAATATGTACTTCATCTTCGTCTTTGCGAACAATAACGCCCCTAGTGAAGTTTTCTTTTCGTAAAATTTCTGTTAATCCATCTTTCAACTGATTTTTTGAAGCCATACCAACGATACCATAACAATCTACCGCGGCCCCTCCAGCAATCGTTGCAATTACCTCTGTACTAATATCAATTTGACCGTACTTCGTTTTAATTTCAATTGACATCTCGTTTCCCCCTTCATAAATGGTGAAAGTGAGCTAGACTACTTTAGTTACTATCATATAATCTTTTTAAAGAAAATTCCATCGTTCTTTCTTTTCGCTCTCATATTTTGCACTTATCATTACACTTTTTTTATGACGAGCAAAATAGTCCATTGTTATTATACAACATGTACTACTATAATATGTCAAGTGATTTTTCTTGATTTCTACTTTTCTTTACTGACATTTAGTGTCAAGTAATTTTTCTTGATTTCTTTTCTATACACTGTTGCATTCTCTTTTTAGTTGTGTTAAATTATAGTAGTGTTTTTAGCATCGCATAAAAGACTAACATTGAAAAATTACGTATGGTAAGGTAGTTAAGGGAGGGAAATATAGATGGCTCGTGTTTGTGCTATTACTGGAAGAAAAGCTCGTTCTGGTAACTCTCGTTCTCACGCAATGAACGCTACAAAACGTAAATGGGGCGCTAACCTTCAAAAAGTTCGCGTACGCATCGACGGTAAAGTTCAACGTGTTTACGTTTCTGCTAGAGCATTAAAATCTGGCAAAATCGAACGTGTTTAATAAAAAAAAAGAGCCACTAGGCTCTTTTTTTATTATCCCCATGGAAAAAGCACCGGTAATAGGTGCTTTTTAGTCCTTTTTAAAGGTATTTAACACCGCGCGAACAATTCCACCAAGAAATTTAGGTAACTTAATTGTATAAAATCTCATGGTTTCCCTCCTAATCCCCATTACTCCACTTGTTTACTATATGACGCAAGGAGCAAAATTGTTTCTTCAATCAGTGCTTCTTATCACCATTAATATGCCAGAAGTAAACGAAAAAGTACCTTTTTCCGCAAGGAGTTCATTACTAATACAAAGTGTCGATCCCCATTTAATTGTTTTATCTGTAAGAGGATATTTAAAACTACGAAGTGTAATACCATTTACACATTCAGTAACAGGTACAAAGGATACGTATGGAAATTGTTTATTTTCTTCAATTATATATGTACCCACGTCTCTCACAAATATTTCGTTTTTATTATCAACAATACACATTTCCGTACTTTCTTCCAAACCTTTCAAAAGCATTTGTATATTCGCTAGACCATGATCCAGCCTTCCACCTGTAGCACCAAAAATACGAATCAATTTCGGCTTTTGCTCCAGCGCCCAGCTAATCGCAATTTCTAAGTCGGTTTGATCTTTTTCACGCGGAACAATATGTAGCTCATCTGTCTGTTTTTGCATCCACGCTAATTCTTCCTCTGTAACTGAGTCATAGTCACCAAATGCAATGGTTGGTACGATTCCTCTTTGCAACAAACGATATACACCACGGTCAACCGCAGCCCATACTACTTCCTCATTTTCATACCGAGAGAAATCAGCACAGTACTCCTCAGGTCCTCCAGCTAAAATATGAATAATCATCTTTTCTTCCCTTTCTATAGAAAAAAGCAATCTGCCAGTCGGTAGATTGCTTTTTTTCACATTATCCCGTTCTAACAGGTCATGAAAACTTTTATCCCTACTGATTTTTAGTCCTCATCAATCGGGATAAAAGTTTTCTTACATCTATTCGTTATCCACGAATTACTCGAATTGCTTCACCGCGGTCTTTTTGATTGTATACTGCCGATCCTGCTACAAGAACATTCGCTCCAGCTTCTACACAAAGTCTCGCAGTCTCAGCGTTTACACCACCATCAACTTCAATTTCAATTTGTAAATTACGTGCCTTGGCCATTTCTGCAACTTGTTTAATTTTCGGTAATACAGAATGAATAAACTTCTGTCCACCGAATCCTGGATTTACCGTCATAAGTAATACCATATCAACATCTTCCAATACATGTTCAATCATAGAAACTGGTGTATGTGGGTTTAATACAACCCCAGCTTTGATGCCATGTGATTTAATTAATTGAATCGTACGATGTAAATGTGGACATGCCTCTACATGAACAGTAATAATATCTGCTCCAGCTTTTGCAAAAGTAGGGATATAGTTATCAGGGTTTTCAATCATTAAATGTACATCCAATGGTAAAGATGTAATTGGGCGAATTGCTTCTACAATTAAAGAACCAATTGTAATGTTTGGAACAAAATGTCCATCCATGACATCAACATGGATATAATCCGCTCCACCTTTTTCTACATCTTTAATTTCTTCCCCCAATTTTGAAAAATCTGCTGATAAAATCGATGGTGCAATTTTAATCATGACTAGTACCTCGGCTTTCTCTCTCTAATTTCTTCTACGAATTGTTTATAATGTTCGTAACGATAATGGGTAATCTTCCCTTCCTCAACTGCAGCTTTCACTGCGCACTTCGGTTCAGAAAGATGTGTGCACCCTCTAAATTTACAGTATTGACTCTCTTCTTTCAACTCTGGAAAACAATGTGTAAGATCTTCTACTTCTATATCAATAAAATCAAGTGAGCTAAAGCCAGGTGTATCTGCAACAAGACCACTTCCAACTTCAATTAATTCCACATGTCTTGTCGTATGCTTACCGCGGCCTAAATGCGAAGAAATATCGTTTGTTTTCAGTGCTAAATCTGGTCGTAATACATTCAACATAGAAGATTTCCCTACACCAGATTGTCCTGCAACCACTGAAACATAGCCTTCTAAAAACGGTTTTAAAATATCAATACTTTCCGATGTATTAATAGAAGTAAACAATACATCATATCCCATTTCACGATAATCATTTGCATAAGACTCAACAGTTTCTCGCATTTTTTCATCTACTAAATCCATTTTACTAATACAAATAATTGGTTTAATGTCATGATATTCAATTAATACGAGAAATCGATCTAGTAATCCTGGGTTAAAATCTGGTTCAACTGCTGAGAAAACAAGGATTGCTTGATCGACATTGGCAATCGGCGGCCTAACAAGTTCATTTTTTCGCTCAAAAACTTCTAGAACATAGCCCTCGTTCGGATTCTCCGCTTGAAAAACGACTTGATCTCCTACAAGCGGCGTAACTTTATTCTTTCTGAATACACCACGACCACGGCATTGTGTAATACCATCTTCATGCTGCACATAATAAAAACCACTCAAAGCTTTTACAATTTTTCCTTCTGCCATATAATTCTCCTTTATTCTATATAAAACTTTAATCAATGGTTGTTTCTTTACCTCATTGATTACGATTTAAACGAGATAAGCTTTTGTAAACAACTATTTCCAAAAATCATCACATGAATACTCCGCATCTATAAAGTAAAACTTTAATCAGTGGGTTTTTCTTCCTCACCAACGGAGCTTTTACGGACCGTTGAACCCCCACCTAACTTCTTTGTTTTCACTGAATTTTGAGGTGGGGGTCTTATTGCCCGCAAATAGCAGGATAAATAACTGCCTCATTCTGTTTACACTTTGCCTAATCTTCGTTCAAAACTTTATTTATATTCACGTCACTTTTATGGCTATTTTGAAACGTAAATTCTTGCCTGTTATACCGTCCACCATGTAAACAGCATAACAGGCAAGAGTAACAAATCCCATCCCCTATATAAAGAAGATGGAATCCACCAAATAGAGACTCATCCTTATCCGGCTGGATATGGTACTTCTTTATCAATGATTGTCGTTCCATCTCGAACAATCTTATAATGTCCTTTTGTTCCTTCTTGAATCACAAATTCCAAAGAAATAGTAGCAGATTCTGTTATTGTTCGAGTTTCAATTGGTCTATCCATTTTTTGCTGCATATCTTCTTTATAAATTTCAATTGTTTGTGGCTTTTTCTCACCTGTTACAGGAGCTTCATATGGAAGTGGAATATTATCAACTTTTACAGTCTTCGTTACTTTCGGCTTTGGTCCATCCGAAATAGTAACTGTTACTTTATCCCCTTCTTTTAACGGCACCCCTGGTTTTGGTGATTGTGAGATTACCAGTCCTTTCTCAATCGTATCCGAATATTCTCTTTTTATATCCGGAATCAGCTTCTTCTCATTTAAATAGCTATTCACACTATTCTCAGTCCATCCTGAAAAGTCAACAGGGAGAATTTGATAAGGACCTTTACTTACCCAAACTTTCACATCTTGCTCCGCTTCCACAACCATTTGATCTGCTGCTGGACTTTGTTCTACGATTTCACCTTTTGGTTTTTTGTCGTCAACATCGTATCGAACAACAATTTTATATTTCCCTTCTAATTCTTTCTTCAAACTATCAAAATCTTTTCCGATTAAATTACTCATTTTACTCTTTTTTTTCCCACCGGATTGATAGATTGTAATTTTAGAATTTTCCTTTACAATCCTTCCTGCTGCCGGACTTGTTTTAATTACTTTTCCAGCTTCAACATCATCTGTATAAACAATGTTTGGCTCAGCAACTTCAAATCCTTTCTCAACAAGAGCATTAACAGCAGTCTCATACTTCATACCAGACACATCTGGAATTTTCACATCTTTTGGGATAAAGAATCCTGGAATTACAGTAAGCGCTAACGTTGTACCGATTGCTAAAAGTAAAAATGTTGCAATTAGCACTTTCAACCATTTGTTACTTCGCTTTTTTTTCACATTTGGTTTGACTTCTTCATTTTTTATTTGTTCATCCACTTTGCTTCCATTCAATACGATTGTTTCATCACTTACATTTTCAAATAATTGTTCTTGTTGAATAATTGGAATCGCCTTCGTCGCTTCCATATCTTCAGGTATATAAAATGGTTGTTCGTTAATACGCTCTGGATATAGAGCTGTTTCAATATCCCTCTTCATCGCATTAGCAGACTGATATCGATGGAACGGATCTTTTGCAGTTGCTTTTAAGATTATATTTTCTACACTTTGCGGAATATCTGGATTCCAGCGTTTTGGAGATGGTGTTTCATTTTGTAAATGTTTTAAAGCTATCGCAATTGCCGACTCTCCTGAAAACGGCTGCCTTCCTGTTAATAATTCAAACATAACAATACCGAGTGAATAAATATCCGATTGTTTACTCGCTATCCCTCCGCGTGCTTGCTCTGGTGACAAATAATGAACCGAACCAAGCACTGAGTTCGTATGCGTTATCGTTGTTGCACTTGTAGCTGTCGCAATTCCAAAGTCTGTCACTTTCACAACTCCATCACTTCGAATCAGGATGTTATGTGGTTTTATATCACGGTGGACAATTTCAAAATGATGGGCATGCGCCATTGCAGCTGTTAACTGCTCCATAATATCAAGAGCTTCTCCTATAGGTAACATTCCACGCTGATTTATGTATTGCTTTAATGTTTGTCCAGGTACGTATTCCATAACAAGATAATAAATTCCATCTTCTTCCCCAACATCATACATATTCACAATATTTGGATGCGACAACGTTGTAACAGATTGCGCTTCTCGATGGAAACGTTTAATAAACTCTTCATTATTTGCATAATCGAGTCGTAGTATTTTTACCGCTACATCTCGGCCTAGTATATCATCATGAGCCAAATATACATTGGCCATTCCTCCGCCACCAATCATTTTCAGCAGCTTATAACGGTCGTTTAGGCGTTTTCCAATCAGCACGTTGTAATTCACCTACTTTCGTTTGCCGAATCCACATAATCAACAATGACAAGGGTAATGTTATCTTCTCCACCACGATCATTCGCCAATTGAATAAGATGTTCTCCCTTTGTCTCAAGTTGTTCGTTTAATTGCAAAATCCTTTGCATATCATCTATGGCAACTTTATTTGATAATCCATCAGAGCAAAGAAGCAATTGATCATTCTCTTCAAGCACTAATGTTTTAACGTCTAATCCGACTGTTTCTTCTGTTCCAAGCGCACGCAAAAGTACATTCTTTTTAGGATGATACTCTGCATCCTCTTTTGAGATTTCACCATGCCTAACAAGTTCATTTACAAGCGAATGATCTTCTGTGATAAGTGATATCTCTCCATCTGACACTATATAACAACGACTATCTCCTATATGTCCAATTGTTACAAAATCTGCCGTACAAATCGCTACAATAACTGTTGTTCCCATACCACTACACTCTACATGTTGCTTAGCGTATTCATATATGCGTTCGTTAATCATCTCAACCTTTGTATGTAACCATTCTTCTGCTTTTCTAGGTTCATTCATGTTATACGTTTGTTTCCAATAATCATGGAATAGTTGAATGGTCATCGAGCTAGCAACATCACCCGCTCGATGACCTCCCATTCCATCAGCTACTACAGCTAATATATCTCCATCCAAATTATGAAAAACTCCTGCACTATCTTCATTATGTTGACGAACTTTTCCTTTATCCGATAGAAACACGGCTTTCATCTTGTCACCTCGTCTCTTCTTTGCGCTCCTTTGCACGCAACTGACCGCAGGCAGCATCAATATCATGACCTTGTTCACGACGAATCGTTACATTCACTCCACGGTCTTTTAGCGTTTTTTCAAATAAGAAAATTTGCTCACGTGGCGTTCTCACATAATCGCGTTCTGGTACGTAGTTTACCGGAATTAAGTTCACATGACATTTTACACCTTTTAAGAGCTGAGCCAGTTCTTCAGCGTGCTCAACTTGGTCGTTTTCTCCTCCAAATAAACCATATTCAAACGTAATACGACGTCCAGTTCTATTTACATAGTATTTAATAGCTTCCATTAAATCCGGCAATTTATAAGCACGGTTAATCGGCATTAATTTTGAACGTAATTCTGTATTTGGAGCGTGCAGTGAAATCGCAAAGTTAATTTGCATATCTTCTTCGGCAAACTTATAAATTTTCGGGATAATTCCACTTGTGGAAACTGTCATATGACGTGCCCCAATATTGATTCCCTTCTCATCGTTAATAATGCGTAAGAATGCCATTAAATTATCATAGTTATCAAACGGCTCCCCAATTCCCATTACTACAAGAGAACTTACACGTTCTTCTGTTTCATCAAGCGCACGTTGCACTTCTACTACTTGCGCTACAATTTCTCCAGCTTCCAGGTTTCGCTTTAAACCACCTAGTGTCGATGCACAAAACGTACAGCCAATACGGCAACCAACCTGTGTTGTTACACAAATGGAATTTCCATATTCATGTCGCATTAATACTGTTTCAATGGAATATCCATCATATAATTGGAATAAAAATTTAATTGTTCCATCAGAAGATGTTTGTTTTACTAATGTATTTAAAGTAGTAATATCAAAGGAATTCGACAATTTATCACGCAATCCTTTAGAAAGGTTTGTCATATCCTCATAATTTTTCACACGTTTTTTATAAAGCCAATCAAAAATTTGTCCTGCACGAAATTTTGGTTCCCCTTGTTCCTTTAACCAATCTTGCATTTCATGAAGTTGTAAAGAATAAATAGATGGTTTTTTCATTTCTAAATTTTTCTTTTGTTTTCTTACAGTCGTTTCCATGATGCTACACCTTCCTTCTTAAACAAGCAATATAAAATCCATCTGTTGCAAAATAATGCGGTAAAATTTGTACTTGTCCCTCATTTATATAAGGACGTAGTTTTTCCGGCATACGCTCTTTTATCGTCGTATCCCATTCAAATTCAGGATGCTCTTGTAAAAATTGCTCTATCACTTGTTCATTCTCTATTTTTTCAATTGTACACGTACTATAAACAAGGCGCCCACCTGCTTTTAACAGGGGTGCAATTTTGTCTAGTATCGTTAGCTGGATTGTCGATAGTCTTTCACTATCGCCCTTTCCTTTACCTAATTTAATATCAGGTTTACGTCTGATAACACCAAATCCAGAACATGGTGCATCTACTAATATTTTATCAAAGCTTTCGTTTGCAAAATGCTCTTGGACTTTTCTTGCATCTAGTGCATTTGTTTCAACATTTTCTAAATCAAGACGCTTTGCTTGTTGCTGAATTAAACGAACTTTATGCGGATGCAAATCAAGAGACATTACTTTGCCCGTTCCTCTTAAACGCTCTGCAATATGTGTTGTTTTCCCGCCAGGTGCTGCACAGCTATCAAGAACTATATCTCCTTCTTCCGGTTCTAAAGCTCGAGCAACAAGCATAGAGCTTTCATCTTGAATCGAAAGAAACCCTTTTTGGAACGCCTCTGTATGCGCAACATTTCCTTTTTCAATTTGAATAGCATCCTCTGATAAATCACCAAGTTTTGCCTCTACACCTTCATTTTCTAGCAAAGCAATCGCTTCTTTTACCGTTACTTTATCAACGTTCACGCGCGCTGCCGAAACAGGTGGAATCATGCTTACTTCACACATTTTTTGAGCGGTTTCCAGATCATACGCTGTTACCCATTCTTGTACAAGCCATTCTGGGTGACTTGTTGCAACAGCTAATCGTTTTACAGGATCTTGTATCTCGTCTAAAGACGGAACACCTTCACGCTGAATCGAACGCAGTACTCCGTTTACCATTCCTGCAATGCCTTTATGACCACGACGTTTTGCAATCTCAACAGCTTCATGAATTGCAGCTCTTTCTGGAACACGATCTAAATATAGCATTTGATATAAAGATAAGCGAAGTAATACTTTTACCCATGCCTCTATCTTTTTTCTTAAAAATGGTTGTAAATAATAATCGAGCGTGTCACGACGTTGAATCGTTCCATACACAATTTCAGTTAACAAGCCAATATCTTTTCTATCAATCGCACTTTTTTCAATCAAATTATTTAAAAGTAAGTTGCTATAAGCACCACTTTTCTCCACTTGCATTAAACCATCAAGAGCTAACTCACGAACATTTTGTCTCATGCGTCTTCTCCTAACTTTGTACCAATTTCAGGTTTTGTTCCACGTAAAAATTGTGAACAGCTCATACGCTTTTTACCAGATGGTTGTAACTCAGTAATTTTAACACCCGTTTCATTTCCTGTTGCTACAATGAAACCATCTTCTTCAATTGCCACAATTGCGCCTGGCTCGGCCTTAGCTGTTACAGGCACCTTTTCTCCCCACCATACTTTTACAACTTGTCCTGCTAAAGTCGTGTAAGCAACCGGCCATGGGTTTAAACCGCGAATGTGATTATATACTTCTTCGCCCGTTTTCGTCCAATCAATTTTTTCTTGCTCACGCTTAATGTTGTAGGCAAATGTAGCCTCAGCTTCATTTTGTTTAATTGGTTCTAATTTTCCTTGGATTAATAGCGGAACCGTTTTGGATAATAAATGCGCCCCCGCTTCGCTTAGTTTATCGAATAATGAACCTGTTGTTTCACGTTCTTCAATTTCCACTTCTACTTGCGTTAAAATATCACCAGCATCTAATTTTTCAACCATATACATAATTGTGATGCCTGTTTTTTCTTTACCTTGCATAATCGCGTAATGAATTGGCGCACCACCACGAAGTTCTGGAAGTAATGAAGCATGGACATTAATACATCCGTACTTCGGTGCTTCTAAAATTTCATTTGGTACAATTTGTCCGAACGCAGCTGTCACAATTAAATCCGGTTCTAGTGCCAACACTTTTTCATACTCATCTTTCTCGCGAATTTTTAACGGCTGTAACACCGGAATACCATGTTTTTCTGCTTCTACCTTAACAGGTGTTGGTGTCATAACCTTTTTTCTACCCACTGGACGATCAGGCTGCGTTACAACACCAATCACATCATATCCATCCTCAATAAGACGACGAAGCACCGGTACAGAAAAGTCCGGTGTTCCCATAAATACTACTTTCACCATTCAAAAATCGCTCCTTTTACATCTCTTCTAATTCATTTTCCTCATAATATCTCGTCACTTTGGATGTAAATAGTACACCGTGTAAATGATCGATTTCATGTTGAATTGCACGTGCTAAAAAATCATCCGCTTCTAATAAAAATATTTTACCACGGCGGTTTTGCGCGCGTACTTTGATATACTCCGCACGCTCCACTTCACCATAAAGTCCCGGAAAGCTTAAGCAGCCTTCGGGACCTACTTGTTCACCACGTTTTTCTAAAATAACTGGGTTAATGAGTTCAATCTTACCAGTATCATCACCGATATCAACAACTGCTACTTGCAAACTCACACCGACTTGCGGCGCAGCTAAGCCAACACCATCTGCAACTAACATTGTTTCGTACATATCTTTTAACAACTTTACTAACTTTTTATCAAAGTGAATTACCCGTTCACATGGAGCTTCTAACACTTCATTTGGATGCTTTACAATTTCTAAAACTGTCATAATTCCCTCCGCTACATTAACATTGTTGGATTAAAATCAATTGAGATTTGTAGCTCTTTTTGCATTTCTGCTTGATAATGTTCATTTACCATTTTGAGCACGTACTTTAAGTTTGGTTCCCGTTTGTATTTTATCACGCATTGGTAACGATATCTATCTTTTATCCTTGGAATTGCTGAAGCAACTGGCCCTAACACCATTGATTGCTTTGAACAATGCGTTCGTAAATACCCGACAATTTTCTCCGTTACTTGCACTGCTTTTAATAATTCCGGATGTGATACAGTTACAAGCGCAACGTAGTAGTAGGGTGGATATTGCCTCATTTTCCTCATCTGCATTTCGTGTTCAAAAAATACATCATACTGCTGATTTTTTGCTAACTCCACACTATAGTGTTCTGGTGTATACGTTTGAATAACCACTTCTCCTGGTAATTCATGTCTTCCTGCTCTTCCACTCACTTGCGTCAATAACTGATATGTTTTTTCACTTGCTCGAAAATCTGGTAAATGAAGCATCGTATCAGCTGTTAAGACACCAACAAGCGTAACTTTTGGAAAATCGAGTCCTTTGGCAATCATTTGTGTACCCAGTAAGATATCTGCCTTCTCCTCACCGAACGCTTTTAATAACTTTTCGTGCATTCCTTTACGACTTGTCGTGTCAACATCCATTCGGATAACTCGAGCCTCAGGAAATAGCTTCGTAATTTCTTCTTCCACCTTTTGCGTCCCTGTACCAAAGAATCGAATATACAAACTATTACAAGCAGGACAAGCAGTTGGCATATTCTCCTCATAACCACAATAATGGCATTTCAAACGATGATTCATTTTGTGATAGGTCAGTGATATATCACAATGCGGGCATTGCACCACATAACCACAATCGCGGCACATAACAAATGTAGAATGACCTCTTCGGTTTAAAAAGAGAACCATTTGCTCTTTCTTCTCTAACCGATCCGCTATTTTCTCATGAAGTAATGTAGAAAACATCGAACGATTTCCCTCGCGAAGCTCTTCACGCATATCAACAATTTCTACTGTCGGCAACGCTTGTTCATTCATACGCTTCTGCATCGTCAATAACTCATAGACACCTTTCTTCGCTCTAGCAAATGATTCAAGCGTTGGTGTTGCACTACCAAGTACAATTGGACAATTATGATATTGTCCTCTCCAAACTGCAACATCCCTGGCATGGTATCTTGGATTATCTTCTTGTTTATAACTGGATTCATGTTCTTCATCAATAATAATAATTCCTAAATTTTCAAAAGGGGCAAAAATGGCAGAACGTGCGCCAACTACAACTTTTACTTCTTTTCGCAAAATCTTCCGCCATTCATCGTATTTTTCCCCAACAGAAAGCGCACTATGAAGAACTGCAACTTGCGAACCAAATCGCCCTTTAAAACGATCTACCATTTGTGGTGTTAATGCAATTTCAGGAACAAGCACAATCGCTTCTTTCCCTTTTTTTAATACCGCGGCAATAGATTGTAAATACACTTCTGTTTTACCACTTCCTGTAACACCATATAGCAAAAATGAATTGTAAGTTTCGTTTGCAATCGATGACAAAATTGGTGTAATCACTTGGTTTTGTTCATCCGTAAGCGGGAATGGTTTTGTCTGTTCAAAATCTTCATCGTCATACGGATTACGATATACTTCCACATATTTCTCCGAAAGCAAGCCTTTTTTGACAAGTGACTTTATCGGCGCATCTGTCATTTGCAATTCTTCTATTAATGTTTTTAATGGCACGCTATGATAATTTTCCACAAAGTAATATAGTACATCTTGCTGTTTTTTGCTTTTCAGCTCAAATGCTGCTGCCTCTAATTTTCCCTCTGGTAACTCGGGCTGAATCACTCTTCGCTTCTTCTTTTGTACTTTATCCTTTACTTTATAGATAACTTCAATCGTACCATTTGTGATTTCTTTTTGAACCATACGATATAGATGTGAATGCGTGGCAATCTCTTCCCAATCTACCGCTTCTTTCCCTTGAAATAAATTACAGATTTCCGGCGCTACCTCTTCTGATTTAAGAAGTTGTAATCGCTTTTTATAAGTCGCTTTTATCGCGGTTGGAAGCATAACTTGAAAAGCAGAAATCGTATAACATAGCGTTTCATTTGTCAGCCAAAAACCAAGTTTCAATAGTTCCTCATTTAAAACTGGCGTGACATCCAATATTTCATGCAATGCTTTTAATTTCTTACTTTCCACATCTACCGAATCTTTTATTTCAATAATAAATCCCTGTAATTTTCGTGGACCAAATGGAACGACGACACGCATACCCGTTTGTACGATATCTTCCCATTTTTTAGGAATGATATAATCAAATGGTCTATCAGTTTGACGTGCTGGTACATCAACAATCACACTTGCAAATTTCATACACGATCCTCTTCTAACATCGCTTCGATTTGCATTAATATTTCACGAGCTACTTCTTTCTTTGCTAAAAGTGGTAACTCAATCACTTCTCCATCTTTTCTATACATTGTTACAATATTTGTATCCGTACCAAATCCTGCCCCTTGCGCTTTCACATCATTCGCAACAATCATATCGGCATTTTTTTCACGTAATTTTTTCGTTGCATATTCTTCTATGTTTATTGTTTCAGCAGCAAAACCTACAAGCAACTGATGCTCTTTTTTCTCACCTAATGTTTTCAAAATATCAGTCGTTCTCTCTAGTTCAATCACTGCATCGCCAGTTTTCTTTTTCATCTTATGATCATATACAATTTTTGGGCGATAATCTGCGACAGCAGCTGTTTTAATAACAACATCTATAGAAGCATAATGCTGAAGAACAGCTTCTAACATATCTTGTGCAGATTGTACTTGTACAGTTGTTACATTTATAGGCGGCGTTAATGCTGTTGGTCCTGAAACAAGTATTACATCCGCCCCTAAATTCGCTGCAACTTCTGCTAGAGCATACCCCATTTTCCCAGAAGAGAAATTTGTCATAAAACGAACTGGGTCAATCTTTTCACGAGTTGGTCCAGCTGTTACTAATATCTTTTTTCCTAGTAATGGTTTTTTTTCTGAAAAAGCCTCTTCTAGTCTAGCAATGATCGTTTCCGGTTCTTCCAGTCGCCCTTTTGCAACATACCCGCATGCTAAAAAGCCTTCCCCAGGCTCAATAAATGTATATCCTAATGTTTTTAATGTCATCATATTCTTTTGAACAATTTTATTTTCATACATATGCACATTCATAGCAGGTGCAATCCATACCGGTGCTGTAGTAGCCAACAATGTCGTTGAAATCATATCATCAGCAATACCATTTGCTAACTTTCCGATACAATTCGCTGTAGCCGGAGCAACAAGTACAACATCTGCCCAATCTGCTAAATCAATATGGGCGATAACTGCCGAATCTTTTTCATCAAACGTATCCGTGTATACATCATGGCGAGAAAGCGCTTGAAATGTAAGAGGTGTAACAAACTTCATCGCCGATTCACTCATCATTACTTTTACAAGTGCCCCCGCTTGTGTCAACTTACTTGTTAACGCAGCCGCTTTAAAAACAGCAATGCCTCCTGTTACACATAGAAGTATCTTTTTCCCTTTTAGCATATGACTCGTCCTCTTTCTTTTTCAAACTTGTTTTGCTGAAATGTATTCATTCCAGCTCGTCAGTGCTAGTATTTCATTAAACAAAAACCTATTTCTTTTTAGCTCCATCGTAAAAAAATAACAACCTACTTGTAAATAGGTTGTTACCGTTACATAGAAAATTATAAAGTCTATGTTTTCTTTTGTCGAAAAGAACGTCTTACTCAGATATTTTCTCTTCGCTTGGTACATAGCTTAATACTTCTGTATCAATTTCTTCCAATGCTTTACCCACACATTTATGAGAAACAGGATTTTCAATAACACAATTGTTAGCAAGTTGCATTTCACGAGCACGTTTTGCCGCTACCGTTACCAATGTATATTTAGAATCGATTTTTTTTAGTAATGAGTCAATTGATGGATTTAACATATTATATACCCTCCGTCATTTCCTTATAATATTTTGCTACTCTTTCGCGGCGGCAATGTTCACCAACCACAATTGCTTTAATGCGTTCACAAGCCATTTCTACTTTATCGTTTTCTACAACATAGTCATAAGCGTCCATCATCTCGATTTCTTCTTTCGCCACAGTTAAACGATTTTCAATAACCTCTTCAGTCTCTGTACCACGACCTACGATTCGGTTCTTTAATTCTGATAGGCTTGGAGGAGCTAGGAAGATAAATACACCCTCTGGGAAAGCTTTCTTCACTTGAATTGCTCCTTGCACTTCAATTTCTAAGAACACATCTTTTCCTTCTTGCAATGTCTTTTCAACATAGTCAATCGGTGTTCCATAGTAGTTTCCAACGAACTCCGCCCACTCAAGTAGCTTTTCGTTACGAATCATTTCTTCAAACTCTTCTCTCTCTTTAAAGAAATAATCCACACCGTCCACTTCGCCTTCACGCGGCTTACGTGTTGTCACTGAAATAGAGTATTGAAATTTTGTATCTTCATGGCTGAACAACTCTTTTCGAACTGTCCCTTTTCCAACGCCAGAAGGTCCTGAAAGAACGATGAGCAACCCTCTTCTACTTCTCATAAATATGTAAAACCTACCCTTCCTCACTTAAATCTTCTTTATTATTCAAACGATGTGCAATCGTCTCTGGCTGAATTGGACTTAATACAACATGCCCATCATCCATAACAATAACCGCCCTTGTTTTTCTCCCATACGTAGCATCAAGTAACGCATTATGTTCACGCGCTTCCTGTACCGTTCGTTTGATAGGAGCTGACTCCGGACTTACAATAGCAATAATTCGATGAGCAGATACAATATTCCCGTATCCAATATTTAAAAACCGCATGGCCATAGTTTGCGCCTCCTAGTAAGTCTATCCGATTTCTCCATCACGTATAACTCTATATATTTTTTGACAGCTACTCAATATTTTGTACCTGTTCACGAATTTTTTCAAGGTTATTTTTCATTTCTACAACATATTTTGAAATTGTTAAGTCATTTGCCTTAGAACCAATCGTATTAATTTCACGATGCATCTCCTGTACGATGAAGTCCATTTTTCTCCCAACAGGCTCTGTAATCTCAAGTGCTTCATGAAATTGATCTAAATGACTTTGCAAACGAACTAATTCTTCATGAATATCACAACGCTCTGCAAACATTGCTACTTCTGTCAACAATCGTTGTTCATCTAAATCCTGATTATGTAATTCCTTCAAGCGATTTTCCAATCGTTCACGATATTTTCGAATTACAATTGGAGCATGCGGGATAATCGCATTTACACAATTGTGAATTTCTTGTAAACGATATGCTATATCTTTATGTAATCGTTCTCCTTCGTCATCTCTCATCGTTTTTAACATACAAGCAGCCTGGCGAACAGCCTCATATAAACTTTGTTCAAATTGTTCATTTACATTTTCCATTTCCTCAATTGCCGTTACTTCTGGCATTCCCATTAGTTGTTGAAGTGTAATGGAATCTTGTAATTGAAACTTTGTTTTTACGTCTTCCATAATGGATTTGTACTGCTTGAGAAGCGACCAATTCACACTTAATTTTCTTTCGACAAGTCCTTCCCCTGTAATGCTAACGGACACTTCAATACGTCCGCGGCGAACTTGTTCTGCAATGATCTTACGAATTTTATCTTCAAAAACCATCATTTGTTTCGGAAGTCGAATGTTCATCTCTAAAAAACGATGGTTCACTGACTTCATTTCTACTGTAATTTGAAAAGCATCGTTTTCTACCTTTGACCTTCCAAATCCTGTCATACTAGAAATCATCTTTATCACATCCACGCCATGAAATAACTCAATGAAAAAGGTAATAGAGATGCAACTCTACTACCTTTTGTAAATTATATCACATTTTCATATCATTGACTATTTCAAGTTTATCCCTTTCTTATACAACAAAGGCTTTTTCTTTTTCTTTTTCTCCTTTTTCCCTGTCAGTAAGGAACCAACTAACAAGAATGTTGGAATGGAGGATAAACCTACAATTAATAACCAATCTCTCGCCTGAATCGGCAGTGTACTAAATATCGGTTGTAATGGTGGATAATAAATCACCACAAGCATCAACAATATGGAAATGATCACCGCTCCAACTAAATACATGTTACCAAATGGATTGCGATGGAATACAGAATGTTCACTACGACAGTCGAATACATGGATAAGCTGCGCTAACACCAGTGTTGCAAACGCTACTGTTTGTGCATATTTCAATTCATTCGGATGTTGATTATACGCAATAATAAATGCAAGTAAGGTTACTGTACCAATCAAAAAGCCTCGGCTTACAATCTTCCAAGCAAGTCCTCTAGCAAATACCCCTTCTTTCGGATGTCGTGGCTTTCTTTTCATTACATCTCCCTCAGCTGCATCTAATCCTAATGCCATTGCTGGTAATCCATCCGTTACTAAATTTACCCATAAAATTTGAATTGGAACCATCGGAAGTGGTAGTGCCAGCATCATCGCAAATAACATAACTAAAATCTCTCCGACGTTGGATGCTAATAAATACCGAATGAATTTCCGAATATTTTCATATATATTTCGGCCCTCTTTAATTGCAGATTTAATCGTAGCAAAGTTATCATCTAACAATACAAGAGAGGAAGCTTCTTTGGCTACATCCGTCCCTGTAATCCCCATTGCTATCCCAATATCGGCTGTTTTAATAGCAGGAGCATCATTCACTCCATCACCTGTCATCGCTACAATATGATCTTTATTTTGAAGAGATTTTACAATTTTTAATTTATGTTCAGGGGATACACGTGCAAATACATAGGTGTCTTCTACAATATCCTCTAGTTCATCTACAGACATATTTGCTAATTCTACACCTTCTACAACACGCCCATTCGGCGGCAAAATTCCTAACTGCTCTGCGATAGCCATTGCCGTTACTTTATGATCTCCCGTAATCATTACCGTTTTAATACCTGCTTCTTTACACTCTTGTACAGCCTGTTTCACTTCTGGTCTTGGTGGATCTATCATTCCTTGGATTCCAACAAGCATAAAATCTCTTTCTACTTCTCGTTCATGTTCAATTGAATCTGTTACTTTTAACGGCTTAAACGCAACTGCAATTGTTCTGAGTGCCTGACTGCCAAGGCTATGGATAGCTGCCTGCACTTCTTTTCGGTACAGTTCACTTAAAGGCTGCTGTTTATTTCCCCATAAAATGGTTTGGCTCATTTGTAACAAAACATCTGGTGCACCTTTTGTAACAACAAACTTTTTACCATCGCGATCACGAACAATAACACTCATCATTTTACGCGTGGAATCAAAAGGAAATTCATGAATAATTTCAAATTTCCCCTTTAGTGCTTCACGTGATATTCCCGCTTTCATTGCTGCTGCAACGAGTGCACCTTCTGTAGGATCTCCATCTAACACATACGTTTTTTTCTTTTTAATAATATTAGCATGATTACATAGACATCCAAATGTTAATAATTGATAAAGCGATTTAGTAGCTGCTGGATCAATATTCTTTTCCTCCTTCATAAAAGATCCAGTTGGCTCATACCCTTGACCTGTTACCTTCCATAATTCACCGCCTGACCACATATGTGTCACCATCATTTTATTTTGCGTCATCGTTCCTGTTTTATCTGAACAGATAACCGAAGCGCACCCTAGCGTTTCTACAGCTGGCAATTTCCGTACAATCGCTCTCTTCTTAATCATACGCTGTACACCAAGTGATAAAGCAACTGTAACAATAGCTGGCAACCCTTCTGGAATTGCCGCAACCGCAAGCGAAACACCAGCTAAAAACATATGGTACACTTCATTACCTTGATATACACCAGCTAATACAACAAGTGCTGTTAAAATAAGAGCGACAACGATTAAGATTTTTCCAAGTTGTTCTAGCCTTCTTTGCAGCGGTGTTTCCATCTGCTCTGCATTTTGCAACAGATTTGCAATCTGTCCCATAGCCGTATTCATCCCTGTAGCTACTACTACTCCGACCCCGGAACCCCGTGTTATCATCGTCCCCATAAATGCCATATTTTTTTGATCACCAATCGCAACATTTTGACCGCCTAATGCTTCCACTTTCTTTTGAACAGGTACAGATTCTCCCGTTAAAGCCGATTCCTCGATATATAAACTCGATGCTTCAACAAGACGAATATCAGCACCAATACGGTCGCCGCTAGAAAATTTAATGATATCCCCAAGGACAAGTGCTTTAGATGGTATTTTCATCCATTTCCCATTTCGTAAAACCGTTACTTGCGGGGCAGCTAATTCTTTCAAAGCTTCCAATGATTTTTCTGCTTTTCTTTCTTGAAAAAAGCCAAGAACACCATTGATAATAACAATTGCGACAATTGCAACCGAATCAATATACTCTCCTAAAAAAGCTGAAATGATTGTCGCACCAAACAAAACAAGTACCATAAAATCTTTAAACTGCGCCAAAAATACAAGGAGTGCAGAAGGCCTTTTTGCTTCCTGTAACTCATTTGGACCAAGTTTCTTTAATCGTCCTTCTGCCTCTTGCTCTGAAAGTCCTATTTTCACATTCGTATTCGTTCTTTCCTCTACTTCATGCGCACGCATCTCATACCAATTCATCTCGCTATCGACCTCCTGATTGCAGACATACTCTAATGAAAGCTTATTCAGCCTCGTCCAAAAAAATGCTATAATTAACTTTTAGTTAGAAAGGAGTGTTCATAATGGCATTCGATGGATTATTTACAAGAGCGATTACACATGAAATTGCAAATTCTCTTCAAACGGGAAGAATTTCAAAAATATATCAACCCTCAAAATATGAAATTTTATTACATATTCGAGCAAACGGAAAAAATCAAAAACTGATTCTTTCAGCACATCCTACATATGCACGTGTGCATCTTACCAACCAAAGTTATGATTCACCCGCCCTCCCCCCAATGTTTTGTATGCTACTTCGCAAACATTTAGAAGGTGGATTTATTGAAAATATTGAACAAATCGATTTAGAGCGTATTATTCAAATTACAATCCGGAGTCGTAATGAAATTGGAGATGAATCATTAAAAACATTAGTAATTGAAATAATGGGGCGCCACAGCAACATCATTTTAGTAGATACAAAAACAAATGTTATTTTAGATAGCTTGAAACATGTTTCTTTGGCAGTAAATCGCCATCGTACTGTATATGCTGGTGCAGAATATGTTGCACCACCAGCGCAGCATAAAATCAACCCACTGCAGATTGAAACAGAATATGAATTTATTAAACCGCTAGACTTTTTATCGGGAAATATGGATAAGCAACTTGTAGGAGCGTTTATGGGGATTTCTCCACTATTTGCAAAAGAAGTTGTAAAAAAAGCGGGTCTAGTAAATGAAAATGCATTATCAGCAGCATTTTTCTCATTACAAAAACCACTGCAGGTGCATCAATATACACCAACGATGATAACAGCGAATGGGAAAGAATTCTTTTATCTCTTCCCTCTCACTCACTTAAAAGGTGATGAGAAAGCATTTCCATCCGTTAGCGAATTATTGGATCGTTTCTTCTTTGGAAAAGCAGAACGTGATCGTGTCAAACAACAAGCTCACGATTTAGAACGATTTATGCACAATGAAAAAACAAAGAACGAAAAAAAATTAATTAAACTAGAAAAAACATTACAGGACGCTGGAAAAGCGGGTAAATATCAATTATTCGGTGAGCTCCTTACAGCTAACATGTATGCATTAAAAAAAGGTGACAAAGAAATTGAAGTTGTTAACTACTATGATGAAAATGGTGGAACTGTAAAAATCACGTTAGATCCGCTAAAAACACCGTCAGAAAATGCACAACGTTATTTTCAAAAGTACCAAAAAGCCAAAAATTCTGTCGCAATTGTGGAAGAACAAATTGAAAAAACGAATGAAGAAATCCTTTACTTTGATAGCCTCCTTCAACAAATGGAAGCTGCTTCTGCAAAAGATATTGAAGAGATTCGCGAAGAATTAGCTGAAGAAGGTTATATACGCAACCGTAAAGCGAAAAACGCAAAGAAAAAACCGACAAAACCAGTATTAGATAAATATATCGCTAGCGATGGAACAGAAATTTTAGTTGGCAAAAATAATAAACAAAACGACTATTTAACAACAAAGTTTGCACGCCGTGATGAAATTTGGTTACATACGAAAGACATACCTGGATCTCACGTTGTTATCCGCTCTGTGGAACCTGCTGAGGAAACTTTATTAGAGGCTGCCAAACTTGCTGCTTATTACAGTAAAGCAAAGGATTCTAGTTCTGTTCCGGTCGATTTTACAAAGATCCGTCATGTCAAAAAACCGAGCGGTGCCAAACTTGGATTTGTTACATATGATAATCAACAAACATTGTATGTAACGCCAGATGCTGATACAGTGATGAAATTAAAAGCTTAAAACGTAATAAAGAGGTAATCACGATTCATTGGATATCGTGATTACCTCTTTTTACGTATACACTTGCTCTTAGCAATATAGAAAAATAGACACCACAGATTCCTATGCCAAAAAATATAGACACATAAACTTCTTATTTGTCTATATTTTTTGACATCTTACAAATCGAAACATCGCTTTCCCTATCCAACAGATTATGTCCCACATATTCTTTTAAAGCACAGCCTTTCACCTAAAAATATTGGCACAATTCTTGCTTTATATAAGCATGTGAAAAGGAGGAGTCAAAATGATTTTACGAATAAAAAAAATTCAAGAACAACTACATCAATACGGAATAGACGGATTACTTATTACCAAAAAGGAAAATCGCCAGTATGCAACTGGATTTACAGGTAGCGCTGGAGTCGTGTTACTATCCGGAACGGAAGCTGTATTTATTACAGATTTTCGCTATGTAGATCAAGCAAAAGCACAGGTACAACAAGCGGAAATCATTATGCATAAAGGAAACATAGAACAGGAGATTGCAGATCAAGTAACTAAATTAAACATCCAAAAATTAGGAATCGAAGAAAACGACATAACTTTAAAGCAATACATGGCATTAAAGAAATATGTGAGCAGCGACATTGTACAAGTATGCGAACTAATCGAAACCATTCGTACCATTAAAGAGAAATCTGAAATTGAAACAATTAAAATCGCAGCTAACATTGCGGATCAGGCATTTCAGCATATTACGAGTTTTCTAAAACCCGGTGTATCTGAATTTGACGTTCGAGATGAATTAGAATTTTTCATGCGAAAACAAGGTGCTTCTTCCTCCTCATTTAACATTATTGTAGCTTCCGGAGTCCGGTCTTCTCTCCCTCACGGCGTTGCTACAAATAAAATTATTGAAAATGGAGATATGGTTACGTTAGACTTCGGTGCACTCTACAATGGATATTGCTCTGATTTAACACGTACTGTCGCGATTGGAAGTTACTCCAAAGAATTTGAAAAGATATATAGTATTGTATTAGAAGCATTAAAACGAGGAACCGAAGCAATTAGACCAGGTATCTCCGCAAAAACGATTGATGATGTTACAAGAAATCATATTACAGATCACGGCTACGGTGAATACTTCGGTCATTCTACCGGCCATGGTCTTGGATTAGAACTTCATGAACCTCTTCGATTATCACAAGAAAGTAAAGCTATTTTGCAAGAAGGCATGGTTGTTACTGTCGAGCCAGGTATTTATATCCCTAGCTGGGGCGGTTGTAGAATTGAAGATGATATTGTCATTACAAAAGATGGTCATGAAGTAGTTACACAGGCTAATAGCGATCTTATTGTTATTGGTTAATCTGTCCCCTATGTAACGATTTTTTCTTTTAACACAAGGAGTTTTTTCTTCTTTATTTAACAGGAATTTCTTTCTGTGTAGAGAAATCTTTCTCTGAAGAGATTATTTATTAGGAGGTATTTCTATTGAATTTTGTAATTGATAAGATGGACGGATTAAACATGGAATTCTCAAAACTTGTTTCTATGATGAATTATGCTCGCTATACAACAATGCAAGCTGTACAAGACTTAACAGTTGAAGAACTCGATTATTTGTACGATGATGAGGCAAATTCCATTGGTATGCTTTTATACCATATGGCCGCAATTGAATTTTACTATCAAATTCATACTTTTGAAGATCGCGAGCCAACAGAAACTGAATTAGAACGCTGGTTACCAGGGGTTGAATTAGGTGATCTTGGACGTCAAACGATTAAAAATCATCCTATAGACTACTACATAAATACGTTACAAGAAGTTCGTACTAAAACGATTGCAACGTTTCAATCACTACCTGACGAATGGCTATATAAAACGACACCGTTTTGGTATGACAAACCAGCAAACAACTTTTTCAAATGGTTTCACGTCTTTGAAGACGAAATCAATCATCGCGGACAAATTCGATTAATTAAAAAAATGCAAAAGGCTCATGCAGTAAAATAATAAAAAGTGCTACCTTGTAAGGAGGGCACTGAAAAACTTACGTTTTTCATTCCGTAAAACATATGTGAAACGAAAAAAGGCGACTTTCCGTTCAATTTTGAACGGAAAGTCGCCTTTTTCTTATGCTTTTTTTACTTTTTTTCTTTCATTAAGGTCATGATTCGTTTTAAATTAACTGCGAATATGGCCATCGCCCCCTGCATTTGCATGCCAATGAGACCCGAGGAAGATGC